>JAZDLB010000123.1:0-2227 GCA_043802565.1 Candidatus Zixiibacteriota bacterium
GGCATCATCTGAGTATGCCGCAGAGTTATAGGGTAGAAAAAATCCTTCAGTTGGCGAAAGTTTTATATCAGCCAGAGCAGTGGAAAAAAGCAAAATTAATAAGGCACAAAAAAGGGTTGCTTTTTTAGACATAAAAACCTCCTGTTTTATTCAAGTTTACGTTATTCCCTTATAAGAAGTTTCCTTTCTTTTTACGGATTATCTCGTATAATAAAATCCCTGTAGCAACTGAAGCATTTAAAGACTCTGCTTTACCATAAATCGGGATTTTTACCCTCTCATCTGCTAAACCCAAAATTTCTTTACTTATCCCCGTAGCTTCACTGCCAATTAAAAGGCAGATTTTTTCAGAATAATCCACACTGGTATAATCTTCTCCTTCCCGAACCTCTGAGGCAAATATTTTGAACCCAGAGCTTTTAAGCTCCGGGATAACATCTTTCAGTTTCAATCTATCAATTACCGGGAGATGAAAAACAGAGCCCATAGTTGAGCGAATGACCTTGGGATTATAAAGCTCCACGCATCCGGTTGAAAGTAAAATTCCATTTGTTCCGACCGCATCTGCTGTTCTTATAATCGTTCCCAGATTCCCTGGATCACGAATATTATCCAAACCCACAAGCATAGTAACTTTTTTAAGAAAATCTTTATCTAAAGTGAATTCTTTCTTGTTCACCACTGCAAAAATTCCTTGAGGCGTCTTTGTATCAGTCAGCTTTTTCATATCCTGATTGCTTAGAATAGATATTTCTCTTTTTTCTTTTAAAAATTCTCGCATGAGTTTTTTAGTTTTAAGAAACTGAACATACTCCGCTGGGAAAAGAAGAAGCTCAACTTCCCAGTCTGAAAAAAGAGCTTCCTCGCACAGTCTTAACCCCTCGATTAAAAACTTCCCTTCCTTTTCCCTTCCCTTTTCAGTTTTTAGTCTTAAAATCTGTTTGAGTTTTTCCTTAGATAGCTCTGGCATAGTATTTCTCCAGATATTTTTGAATAAAATAGATAATTTATATTCCTTTGTCAATTTCTGATTTGAGATTTTAACCCTCTCCTCTTAGGAAAGGGTTAGGGTGAGGTTAATATTGAACAGACAAGTCCTAGGAACGGAGGGACATTCAAATGTAGCGGTCCGCCTACGGCGGATCAGACCTCCATTTTCCATTTACCGGCGGGGTGATAACATCCAGCCGGAGCAAAGTACCTTGGGGTAATTCTGGATTTCAGCAAAGATAAACTTGCTTTTTATTTCTCAAACCATTAAAATAAATCCACAGGGTTTTAGCAAACGAACCTTTATAGATAAAAAGATGCACTTTATAAAAATAATTCTACTCTGCTTTTTTCTCATCCTTTCTTTAGTGATGAGCTCATCTGCAGAAGAAGGGAAAATAGTAATTAGGCTTGAAGAAAACAAATTAAAGCCGGGGGAGCTTTTTCATCCTTATCCTCTTTCAAATTATAATGGAAAGATAGGACTTGCTCTTGCCGGTGGTGGTTCTAAAGGTCTTGCCCAGATTGGGATTTTAAAGGTTTTTGAAAAAGAAAAAATTCCAGTTGACTTTATAGCTGGAACCAGCATGGGGGGGGTAATCGGAGGGCTTTATGCCTGTGGCTATTCTGCAGAGGAGATAAAAAAATTAGTTCTGGAGATAAACTGGCAGGACCTTTTCAGCGATACCCCTCCTCGTCTTTCTTTACTCCTTTCCCAAAGGGAAGAAAGCGAGAAATATCTTTTTCAAGTTTACTTTGAGGGGTTGAAACCCTCAATCCCTAAAGCCTTGACCTCAGGCCAGAAGCTGACCAATCTTTTTACCCAGCTCACTATGCAGGCAAATTTCGAAGCTGGCTCAGATTTCGACAAGCTTAAGATACCTTTTCGGGCAGTAACTACAGATTTGGTCTCAGGTCAGGAGATTGTTCTTGGCAAAGGAGACCTCTCTGAAGCCTTAAGGGCTACTTTGGCTATCCCTTTAATCTTCACACCAGTTGAGTTAGAGGGAAAGCTTTTAGTAGATGGAGGCTTGGTTGATCCGATTCCTGTTCAGATAACCAGAAATATGGGTGCAGATTTTGTAATTGCCATCAACACCTCATCCGAGCTTTTATCCTCATCCCAGATCAAAGGCCCTTTAGATATTGCCAATCAATCAACATCTATTATGACCCTGGAGAGAAAAGAGCAAGAACTGAAAAAAGCCGATTTTGTAATTTCGCCTGACCTTTCCTC
>JAZDLB010000124.1:0-2671 GCA_043802565.1 Candidatus Zixiibacteriota bacterium
GCCAATAAAAAGTGCAAATACCTCCGGGCAGAAAGGAACGGTAAGATGAAACAAAATTCTTGCAGTATCACCCTCGACTTTGACTTCATCTATAAGCTTTCTTTCGAGGATCGAATGCCCGAACTCCGGATCTTTGACCTCCTTCAGCTTCTCTAAGATTTCCTCCTCTTTAGTCATTTATTTTCCTCCTCATCACAAAAGGGTAAACCAGAACCCTTTAAGATAACGTCCTCCCCTTCTAATTTTTTCTTTATCTGCTCAGCAAAATATTTCAGTTGATTCTTTATCTGTAAAGCTGCAGTGGAATCGATTATTACAGACATCGGTCCCAACCCTGAAACTTCTAATCTTATTTTCGTTTTGGTCTTTTTTCCTTCTATTCTTTCTAAATCGAATCTTCCAATCCAGTGTATGTATTCGCCCTTAGCTATCCAGTAGAACATCTCTTCTTCTATCATTGCCATACAATCCGGCTTTAAAACCGGAGTTCGAGTAGTTATAGACATAGGAGGTTTAACCTTCCAGACGTAAGATTCACCAGACTTCTCTATTCCACCAACGAATCTCAGACAAGAACCGATATTCTTAAAATCTGAGACAAATTTCCAGACAATATTTACTGGTAGATTAAAGCACAATTCTAATGATGCTTCAGGCATAACTGAGCTCCTTTAAGCTCCTGGGAAATTTAGTCAGCATCTCAATCCTTTCCTCTTTTACTAAAATTGTATCCTCAACTCTGGCTCCGCCTATATGGGGGACGGATAAGACTGAATGTCCCACCGCTAAAGTCATATTAGAGCAGACCTCCTCCATTATGTCTTCAGCAAAAATTGTGGGAAAAGGGAGCTCCTCGAAGTTCAAACCCAGACCATGCACAAATCCCCTGACATAATATTCTCCAAACCCGGCTTTATTTGCTATCTGATAAGATTTCTCCTCTAATTCATACAGTTTTACTCCTGGTTTTATCGACTCCATAACCGCTAATTGCATCTGAGAGTAAATCGAATGAAGCTGCTTCTGTTTATCTGTGGCTTTGCCTAAAACGAAAGTCCTGCAGATATCTCCACAATACCCTTTGTAAACCGGACCTAAATCTATCAGGATAAAATCTCCTCGCTCTATCTTTTTCTCTGTGGCGGTGCCGTGTATCCATAAAGAACGGTAACCGGAGTTTACAAATATCGGGAAAGCAATCCTATCTGCTCCTGCTTTCCTCATCTGAAATTCCACTTCAAAGGCAATCTCAATCTCTTTTATCCCCTCGCGGATCATTTTCATTGCCAGCTCCATCCCGGAATCTGCAATCTGGCAGGCTTTTCTGATACACTCGATCTCAGTTTCATTTTTCCTTTTTCTAAGCTCTCCTAAAACTGGTTTAGCATCTAAGACCTCAACCTGAGGATTTGCCATTTTAAACCTATCTAATAGAAAAGCCGGTGTAGCAAACTCCATTTCCACCCCGACTTTAGGATGTTCAATCCCCAGAGAGTTGAGATATTCGATAATCCTTAACATCATCTCATGTAAAGCCCGGTAGGTTTTGATATTATGTATCCAATTAGTCTTCTTTACCTCTTCTAATTCGGAAGCGAAGACCATCAGAGTCGGCTCCCCTTGCTTGGGAATTAAAATCCGGGGAGGTTTTCTTAAATCCCCGGTAAAATAAAAGAAATTCTCCGGACTTAAAATTAAAAGAACATCCAGACCAATTTTTTGCATAAGCTCCTGGGCTTTCCTCACTCTTTCTTTATAAAGTTCCATCTTTCCTCCGGTATAAACAAAATGACCGGGAATCAATCTGCAATTACTTTGACATAAACCCTTCTGCTTCTTGGTCCATCAAACTCGCAGAAATAGATTCCCTGCCAGGTTCCTAAGATTAATCTTTTCTCCTCGAAAAAAATATTCTGTGAAAAACCTACCAGGCTTGCTTTTATATGGGCAGCCGCATTCCCTTCGAGATGAGAGTAATTATCCTCAAATGGTACGATTTTATTCAGCTCTTTGATAATATCTTTTCTCACGCTTGGGTCCGCATTCTCATTTATAGTTATCCCGGCGGTGGTATGAGGAACATAAACACAACCTAAGCCAGATTTTATCCCGCTTTTTGAGACAACCTCCTGAACTAAATCCGTTATATCCACCAATTCCACCCGGGATGAGGTCCTCACGCTTAATTCTTTGATCATAAAAACAAAGCCTCCACAAAACTTTTGGGATCAAACTCTTCTAAGTCATCTATCTTTTCACCAACACCAATATATCTGACCGGTATTTTAAGTTCGTTCGCAATAGCAATCACTATCCCCCCTTTAGCAGTTCCATCTAATTTTGCCAGAATAATTCCAGTAAGACCTACTGCCTGGTCGAACATCTTAGCCTGAGAGATTCCGTTCTGTCCGGTGGTTGCATCTAATACCAGAAAAACTTCCTGGGGAGCACCCTCTCTGCTTTTACCCATTACCCTTTTTATCTTCTTCAGCTCTTCCATCAGATTATATTTAGTGTGTAGTCTCCCGGCAGTATCTACTATTACTACATCTATATCCCTGGATAAAGCCGCTTTAACTGCATCAAAAGCCACTGAAGCCGGATCCTGATTCGGTTGACTTTTAATAATCTCCACCCCTGCCCTTTGAGCCCAGATGGAAAGCTGTTCTAA
>JAZDLB010000125.1:0-5779 GCA_043802565.1 Candidatus Zixiibacteriota bacterium
GTCTGTAAATAGAAAGTCCCGATTATCTGCCGAATATAATATTCTAAAAGGTAAAGCTTCTGTGATTTATCTTTGGCATTATTAATCATATATTGCATAAGAAGCGCTTCATTGATAGTAGAGGCAACCTCTGCCGTGAAAATTGTATGACCTCCATAAACATACGGTTCGTTTCTATTGGTATAGTATCGATGCAAACAATGACCCATTTCATGGGCAATGGTAAACATATTTTCCAGAGTATTATTATAATTAAGCAGGACATAAGGATGTGTAGCATAAGCTCCCCAGGAATAGGCACCGCTATTCTTCCCTTCGGTCTCATATACGTCTATCCATCTGGAACCAAACCCCATTATCAAATCCTTTATATATTCCTTACCCAGAGGAGCTAAGGCAGTTTGAATAATCTGCATAGCAGAATCATAAGGTATTTCCATCTTCGCTTCCGGGACTAAAGGAACATAAAGGTCATAAGTATAGAGTGTATCTACTTTGAGAACCTTTTTTCTCAAGGATATATATCTGTGCAGAGGTTCTAAATTTCTACTAACCGCCTGAATTAAGTTCTCATAGACCGAGACTGGAATATTGCTGTTATCCAGGGAAGCTTCTAAGCAGGAATTATATTTACGTGCCCGAGCAAAAAATATGTCCCGGTTAAGCTGAGTGGTTAAAGTTGCTCCTAAGGTATTCAGATATTTCAGATAGGTTGAATTATAAGCCTGACTTGCATCCCTCCTTACTCTTCGCTCAGTTGATTCTAAGAACTTAGAATATCTTTCTTTGGTGAGCTGAACCTCCTCCCCTTTTTCATCTTTAATCGTTGGATATTTAATATCCGCATCATCTATCATAGTAAAGATCTTCAAAGGACCCTGGGCTAAATCCCCAGACAGGGCTAAAATCCTTTCTTCTTCTGGAGACAGAATATGAGCTTTGGTGCGCAAGAGATTCTCAAAATAGAACTGATATATCCCCAGCCCTTTTTCTGACTGAATGAAGCTTTTAATCTTTTCATCCGGAATGGTCAAGATCTCTGGCTGGATAAAAGATGTGGCTTCATCCAACTGGGTATTAAGATTAGTTACACGATCAGCCATTTGCTGGGAAGCAGAATTTCTGGTATCTTCATCTAATTTCAAATTGGCATAGACATATAGTTTCCCCATCTTAATAGAAATACTGTCATTTAAAGCCAGACAGTCATAAAGCTTTTTACCCGACTCAGCTAAATGCCCCTTAAAAGCGGAGATCTGAGGGATAAGCTCTTTTATTTTGGTGAAATCTTTTTCCCAATCCTCAGTTGTAGGGTAGATATCCTCCAGCTTCCATTTGTATTCATCCGCTATATCTGAACGTTGAGGAATCGCTTTAGTTTTAGATTGTGCAAAGAGACTAACCCAGCTAAATAACAAAAAGAATAAAACTACCCCTGGGACGAAAAATCTTTGAACCTTTTTCATGGCACATCCTTTATTTTAATGGTTTATCTTTTCTTTAAACTATTTACTATCCACCATCCACTGGCATTTCCAATGCCGAAGGGGGGATTTGAACCCCCACGTCTTGTGGACACTGCGCCCTGAACACAGCGTGTCTGCCAATTCCACCACTTCGGCTTGTGACTAATATAATTTTTCGGTAAGTCTTGAGCAAGAGAAATTTAAAAGTTTTGTAGTATAATCTGTCATTCTGAGGAAGTCCGCCTCTCTACGAGGAGCAAAGCCTCCGTCCTTCGACTACGCTCAGGACGGTGAGCTTGTCGAACCGTAGGACTGTAATGCTTTAATCGGCTGGTGAGATGACCGAAGAATCTGTTGAATTTCAGTGTGCCCGCGGAAGGAACCCACTCAAAAACTGTAGGGCGGGGTAATCCCGCCCCTACAAAAAATCGCTTTTGTGTCCGTCGTCCGCCTCAGGCGGACTGACCCGACGGAATGAACGAATTTGAACTGTTAAGCTTTAAACCTATCGGTAATCTCTTCTTCTTCATCTAAAGAGAAGACCTTAAACTCATCTGCAGATAAATTCTCATCCTTTTCTGGCAGGATTTCTATTCTCAACATTCGGCACAGCTTTTTTATCCTGCTCTCTTTCCCTTCAGATAAGATCCGATAAACTTCTGGATGAATACAAAGCTTGAATTTTTTATCCACGGAGCGAACTTTTGCTCTTTTGAACCATCTTTCAATTTTGGCTGCTAAGGTTTCCTTGGATAAAACCCTGCCAATTCCATTACAGGTGGGACAGGGCTGGCTAAAAGTATAAAGTAGGCTGGGTCTTATCCTCTCCCTGGTCATCTCGATCAGTCCAAAATCTGATATGGGAAGGATGCTATGTTTTGAGCGGTCATTTTTAAATGAGGCTTTGAATTCCTCAAAAACTTTCTTCCGATTTTCAAAAGATTCCATATCGATAAAATCGACAACTATCAGTCCCCCTATATCTCTGAGCCTTATCTGACGGGCTATCTCCCGGGAAGCTTCTAAATTAGTCTTCAAGATAGTGGTCTGCTGGTCTGACTTTCCTACAAATCTGCCGGTATTAACATCGATGGTAACCATAGCCTCAGTCTGATCGATGACTATATATGCCCCCTTTCTTAACCAGACCCTTCGATCTAACATTTTTTCAATCTGGCTTTCAATATTGTAGAAATCGAAGATCGGTATATCCTTATCATATATGATTACCTTTTGTCTCAAACTTGGCGCTATCACCTGTAGATATGAGCGTATTTTTTTGTACTCCCACTTAGAATCGATCATCACCTGATTAACCTTAGATGATAGTTGATCCCGGATCACACTGGCAACCAGCCCCATATCCTTATGCACCAGTGCAGGTGCCTTTTTTTTCTCCGCCTCTTGCCTTATCTTTTTCCATAAATTCAAAAGAAGCCGGATATCATTTTTAAATTCTTTCTGAGCTTTTCCTTCAGCCACAGTGCGGATAATCGCACCAAACCCCTCTGGTTTTAGCTCTGAGACCACTCTTTTCAGCCTTTTTTTCTCTTCACGCTCAATTATTTTTCTGGATACCCCTATATGCTCTTCCCCGGGAACTAATACCAAATATCTTCCAGCTAAAGAAAGTTGTGAGGTAACCTTAGGTCCTTTAGTGCCCATCTGCTCTTTCATTATCTGAACCAGGATCTCCTGCCCTTTTTTCAAAAGCTCCTCAATCTTTTGGGGGGCTTTCTTTTTCTTTCTCTGGGCTAACTCCTCCTCTTCCAGGAAATCTGCTTCGTACAATTCGGTGATGTCCGAGATATGTAAAAAAGCACTCCTTTCCAGACCAAGATCTAAAAATGCCGCTTGCATCCCTGGAAGCACTGCCTTAACTATCCCCTTGTAAATATCTCCTACTATCCTTTCACTTTCAGGCCTTTCAACCCAGAGCTCCATCAATTTAGAATTTTCTAAAACCGCAATCCGGGTTTCATATTCCGATGAGTTAATTATAATATCTTTCTGCAACTTAATCTCTCCTGTCATATCTAACTGACTTTAGTCAGGTTTTACTTTTCCCCTCTCCTTTTTTCCGAGAAGCGAATCCGCAGGAAAGGAGAGGGGTAAGGTTACGCCCCGCCTTTGGCGGGGCTATGAATACTGCAACTTAAGCTCTCCCGTTCAAGATTATCTCTATAGCTTTTTCAATCTTTTCCAAATCCACCCTAGTATTTATACAGGGTCCAAAGGGACGTTCATTTAAAATTCCATAAACTGGAATAGGATAAACATCCTGAATCCCGCTGGTCAAATCTCTTTCACAGGCAACCGCCACAATCACCGTTGGTCTTTTCTCCACTATCACCTTACGAGCCAGGGTTCCGCCGGTTGCAATAGAAAGAGGAGTATAGTATTTATCTCCTAATTCGATTATCTGACTGATCTGACATTTGCCACACATTCGGCAGTTACGGTAATCTGTGGTAACTTTTTGCGGACAATCGTAATTTTGCAAACAGTGAGAAAGCAAAATCAAAATTCGCTCCGGGTTAATCCTCTTCCTCGTGGCATTGAATAGAGAATTATTAACGGCCACAAATGATTGTCTGATCTGGTCCTTTGACCATCCGAAAAGTCTGCTTAAAATAAGATTAATCGGGAAAAGAATTTTCAAGGTAATCTGTTTTTCACCATGAGGGAAAAGAAAATCCCTTTCAGTTAAGACCGATAAAATTATCAGGAAAAGACCACCGCTTATTATTGCCAGACCTAGCCCCAGGAAGAGTTTCACTCCTGAAGACAGGTATGGATGCAAATTACTCAGGCGAGGAGAAACTAAATACCAGAATCCGATTACCATAAGGACCAAGACCAGAAGACTTAAAATCGAAAGAAATAAAAAAATACCTTTACCTTTGTTTCCGTTATTGACTATTCGATATTCGCTATTCGCCATTTGCTGTTCGCTTTTAGCTTTACGCTATTCTCTATTTGCTTTTTTAAATCTTGAACCTTGGAACTTTTGAACTTTTTTGTCTTTTTTTGACTTTAGCCTTAAGACTATAGCCTTTTAGCCCAACTTTTCACCAACTTCTATCCTATACCCTCTCAAGAACTCTTCAGTTCCAAGTTTTTTCTTACCCTCTAATTGAATCTCCTTTAATCTTAAAATACCTTTCTGGGTTTGAACTAATAACCCACTTCTCTGGTCTGCTTTGATTATTTTTCCAAATTCTGCTGAAGGGTTCTCATCTGTCTCTACTTTAGTTTTATAGACCTTCAATAGTTTACCTCTCAAAAAAGTAAATGCACCCGGTTGAGGAGAAAGACCTCTTATCAGGTTATTTATTTCCAGAGCTGATTTCGACCAGTCGATTCTGCACAACTCTTCAGTTATCTTAGGAGCTAAGCTTACTTCTAAATCATTCTGAGGATAGGTTTTCACTTCTCTTTTTTCGATTAAGTCTATGGTCTCTAATAAAAGCTCAGCTCCAATCCGGGAAAGTTTTAAAGAAAGCTCTCCAAAAGTTTCCTCCGGATATATTTCAACCTCTTTTTGTAAGATAACCTCTCCCGTATCCATTTTCTTCTGGATAAAAAATGTTGTTAGACCGGTAATCTTTTCACCCTTAATGATTGCCCAGTTTATCGGAGCAGCCCCTCTGTATTTCGGTAAAAGAGAAGCATGCAGATTGATTGTGCCCGAAGGAGGTAAACTAAAGATTCTCTCCGGAAGAATCCGGAAAGCCACAACCGCAATTAAATCCGGCTTTAATTCATTAAGAGCTTGATAGAATTCTTCGGATTTCAAATCCTCAGGAGTTAAAACTTTTCCTATGGATCTCCCACTGGATCCATTCTGGACAAATTCGGAAAGGTTATGCTTTTCTGCAAATTCTTTCACCGGTGAAGGTAAAAGCTTCAACCCCCTCCCTTTGGGTTTATCCGGCTGAGTTACTATCCCTGCGATCTGATGCTTACTATTCAAAAGCAGTTCCAGACTGGGCAGGGCAAACTCCGGAGTCCCCATAAATATAATCCGCATATTTTTCGTTTTCGCTATCAGCTATTAGCTTTTAGCTATTTGATTATTGCTTTTTTAACCCTTAAATCTTTAAACTATTGAACTTTTATTTTTTACTTTTGCCTTTAGACTATAGCCTTTAGACTATAGACTATTTTTATCTTTCCTCTGAGATTTTTCTCAATTTTTTCCCTAACAATTTCCTCTTGATGGTGCTGAGATGGTCAATGAACAAAACCCCATTCAGATGATCGATCTCGTGTAACAAAGCCCGGCTTAAAAGTCCTTCTCCTTCAATTTC
>JAZDLB010000126.1:0-7348 GCA_043802565.1 Candidatus Zixiibacteriota bacterium
AAACCTAAAACATCTTAAGAAATCTTAAGAAAAAAGAAGGGATAAATCCTGCGGTAGAGACGTATGGTATTACGTCTTTCTTCGTAACTAAAATTAAATTTAAGTTTTAAAGTTCAGAGACGATAATCATAATAGAGGTAAAAGAAAATGAAGGTTCACAAAATAGGTCTGAACTTTAAGATTAATTCAGCAAAAGGAAAGGATCTTTCAAGCTCAAAAGCTTTATCCCGTAAAGAAGACGGTCAGCGTATGTCAAGAAATGACAAAGACATACAGTCAAAATCCAACACCAATCAGATTCGTAATGGCACGGGCACAGCAAGTAATCTATCTAATGTAAATAAACTGAAATTCACTTATTCCAAACAAAAGATTGAAACCAGAAATGTCAATAATTTAAAAAGCTCCAGAAGGCTAATGCCCTCGAGCCTCACCCATATTGATACCGGTAAAACACCAGCTTTTACTTTAGATATTCGTGAAGAGAAAATAAAAGAGGCAAAGATTAGGCTGGCTCAAGGTTATTATTCCCGGGCAGAGGTCTATTCTAAAGTAGCCGAGAGAATTATAGATATCTTGATATAGTACCCCTTTTTTTACTTTTAAGTCCCCCCAGTAAAATATTTTTATGACGGAAAAATCTCTTTGGTTTGAAAAGTGAATTATGCTACAGTTTACCAAAATAAGTGATAATCTGCCTACTCCTAAGCTTGTTTTCCAGGAACTTGTCCACTTGATAACTGATCCTTACAGCTCCATTTATGACATTGTTTCTCTTATCTCTGAGGACTCGGCCTTATCATTTAAAGCTTTGAAGCTGGCTGATTTATCACATTTAGATAATTCCAAAAAACTAATTAGCGTTAAACAAGCTTTACCTGTTTTAGGAATAGAGAGGGTTATAGAGTTAGTCTTATCCGCACATGTAATTTCCGAAGAACAGGAATATCAGGAGGAACTATATCGTCACTCTTTAACCTGTGCCTGTGCTTCAAGAATTATTGGACGGCATCTTTATCCTAATAACCCTTTGAAATTAGATATCCTTTTCACACTCGGACTTATACATGATCTGGGTAAACTGGTTATCTTTTCCTATCTTCATATTCCCAAAGAAAATCAGAGAAGCCCTGAGAAGAACACTATGTTAGAAAAAAACTCATCCTTGAAAGAAGTCGATCATACCCAGATTGGAGCAGAATTTGTATCTAATTTTGATCTTCCTGCAGAATTTTATCAAGTGATTCGATTTCATCATCAGCCCATGAAAGCTACCTCAAATAAAGAATCAGTCATAATAGTTCATCTGGCAGACTATCTTAGCTGTCTTCTGAATATAGACCAACAGACTTCATGTAGTTTCAGTCTGGATGACGATTGCTGGGATGTACTTGGGTTGGAGAAAGATAAAACCCCATACTATCTTTCTCTGCTGAAAGATGAATTTCACAAGTCCGAGGTCTTCTTAAGGCTGACTAAAGTGGAAAACAAATCTCATTGAATTCTTCTCGATCCATCCATGAATTGCCTTATTTCTCTCAAGTCATAAACTTTAATAAGAAGGATTCAGTTTCAAAGAAGTAGGAATTATTCAATCTGGTTTTGATTATTCCGATATAAAATAGAAAACTTATTTTCACTTGACAGGTATGTGGGATAGATTTATATTGCAATCTGTCAAGAGTGTATTTTTGTATTTTTAACAACTTAGATACTTTCAAGGGAGTTAGTTTTTTGGCTTTAGTTTCCAGCAAGTGTGAGGAAAGATAACATTAAGGGATAAGTTTATTTTTAATAGGGCGATTAGCTCAGATGGTTAGAGTGCTTGCTTGACATGCAAGAGGTCACTGGTTCGATCCCAGTATCGCCCACCATGGAAAAAAAGTAAATAGTTAATGGTTCATAGTTCGTAGTAATCTTGTATTTAAGTGAGCAGGAAACCCCTGAGGTGGGGTAATTTTTTATTGATTTTTCAAGGAGAAAGAAGTGGGAATAAGGGAAAAATTGATCGAGGATTTAAAGAGAATTGCCAAAGCAGGCCTGGTAAATGAAGGTGAGATAGAGAAATATTTAATTGCCAAAGCAAATGGAGAGCTTAAAGACCTTACTGTGATCGCGGGATATGAAGCAACCAAGGATTTAAAGCTCCTAACTTTCGAGGATCCTGAAGGGCAAAAAGTTTACTGGCATAGTAATTCGCATATAATGGCTCAAGCAGTTCAAGACCTTTTTCCCGGAACAAAATTAGGTATTGGTCCGGCTATAGAAGAGGGGTTTTATTATGATTTCGATAAGAAAGACCCCTTTGCCCCGGAGGACCTGGAAAAAATCGAGAAAAGAATGCAGGAGATCATTAAAGAAGATCTCCCTTTTGAAAGAGAAGAGCTTTCTAAAAGTGAAGCCTTGAAACTTTTCAAAGAAAAAAGTGAAAAATATAAATTAGAATTGATCAGCGAACTGGATAGCGAGAAGGTTACTATCTACAGACAAGGGGATTTTATAGATCTCTGCCGAGGTCCTCATATTCCTTCTTCAGGTAAGATCAAAGCTTTCAAACTCCTGCAGATAGCAGGTGCTTACTGGAAGGGAAGCGAAAAGAATCCAATGCTTCAAAGGATTTACGGAATCTCCTTTCCCCGCCAGGAAGAATTAGATGAATATTTGAGGAGATTAGAAGAAGCTAAGAGAAGGGATCACAGAAAATTAGGTCGCGAGTTAGAACTTTTTGATATTTACGAAGAAGCCGGAGGAGGACTGGTTTTCTGGCTTCCTAAGGGAGCTTTGATCCGCAGGTTAATTGAGAATTTCTGGGTAAAAGAACACTATAAGGCTGGTTATGAGCTTTTATATACTCCTCACATAGCTAAATTGGAACTCTGGAAGAAAAGCGGGCATACTGATTTCTATACTGAATATATGTATTCTCCGATGAAAATCGATGAAGATGAATATGAGATCAAACCGATGAATTGCCCTTTCCATATATTAGTTTACAAATCGAAGCTGAGGAGCTACAAGGAACTACCCATAAGATGGGCTGAGTTAGGCACGGTCTATAGATATGAGCGCTCTGGAGTCTTACACGGACTTTTAAGGGTAAGAGGATTTACCCAGGACGATGCTCATATATTCTGTCAATTAGAACAGTTAGAAGAAGAGATCCTGAGACTTTTAGATTTCACACTGTTCTTCCTCAAATCTTTTGGTTTTAAGGAATATGAGATATACCTGGCTACCCGTCCGGAAAAATATATCGGTGACCCTTCTACCTGGGAGAAAGCCACAGAAGCTTTGAGGCAAGCCCTTTTAAAGCACGAACTTCCTTTTAAAGTAGATGAGGGTGGAGGTGCTTTCTATGGTCCCAAGATCGACCTGAAGATAAAAGACCTTTTTGGCAGACCACCATGGCAATGCACTACCCTTCAGTTCGATTTCAATCTACCAGAGAGATTCGACCTGCGTTTTGTAGGGAAAGACGGGTCTTTTCAGAGGCCTATAATGATCCATCGGGCACTCTTGGGAGCATTAGAGCGATTTTTTGGTCTTTTGATAGAACATTATGCCGGCGCATTTCCGATATGGCTTTCACCGGTTCAGATTGCCATTCTTCCCATCACTTCTGACCAGCTTTCGTATGCTCAGGAGTTAAAGAAAGAATTAGAACAAAAAGAGCTAAGGGTTAAATTAGACGATAGAAATGAGAAAATAAATTATAAGATCAGGGAAGCTGAGTTAGAAAAAATACCTTATATGTTCATCCTGGGTAAAAAAGAACTTGAGAATAAAACGGTTTCTGTTCGAAGACACGGTTCAGGTGATTTAGGTGAGTTCAGATTAGAAGAGATAATAGCAAAAATTTTACAAGAAGTCGATTCTAAGAAATAACCGAAGAGGAGGTGAGAAGTATAGCAGAGAAATACATTCGGGTGAACGAGAGGATAAGGGTTCCCCAGGTCAGGCTTATTGATAACACTGGAGAACAAATCGGGATAATTCCTACCCGCGAAGCATTGAAGATGGCAATCGATAAGGGGTATGACCTGGTTGAGATCTCGCCTTCAGCTAAGCCACCAGTATGCAAAATTATGGATTATGGAAAATATAAATACGAGCTGAGCAAGAAGGTAAAAAGTGCCAAAAAGAAACAGCATGTCATCCATATGAAAGAGATGAGATTAAGACCAAAGATCGAGGAACATGATTATCAGTTTAAACTCAGACATATACGGGAGTTCTTGGAAAAAGGGAACAAGGTGAAAATTTTTGTGGTATTTCGAGGTAGAGAAATAGCTCATCCGGAATTAGGTCAGAAGATCATCCAGAGATTGGAGGAAGATCTGAAAGATTTAGGGATGATTGAACAAAAGGCTAAGTTCGAAGGTCGGAACCTTTCTCTAACTTTCATGCCCAAAGGATAATGTAAAAACTTTTAAAAAAGAGATTTAGAGGATGCCAAAAATAAAAACATCAAGGAGTGCCCGAAAAAGATTCAAGCTTACTAGTAAGGGTAAGGTCAAAAGAAGCAAAGCCTTTAAAAGCCATATCCTTACCAGTAAAACCTCCAAGCGGAAGAGGGGATTAAGAAAAAGGGTCTTAGTGAGTAAGGCCGATCAGGCAAGAATTAAAAGGCTAATCTCCACTTGAGAGGTTAAGTTTATTTAACAGATTAAAATACACAGGAGGAAAAGAAGATGCCCAGAGCTACCCATCGGGTTGCATCCAAAAGGAGAAAGAAAAAGATACTTAAAGAAGCCAGGGGATTTTATGGGGGACGTAGCAAGTTGATTCGTACTGCTAAAGAAGCGGTAGCACGGGCGAGAGTCTATGCTTACCGGGATAGGAGGACCAAAAAAAGGGATTTACGTGGACTCTGGATTAGCAGAATTAATGCGGCAGCCAGACTTTTTGGTTTGACCTATGGAGCCTTTATAAACGGTTTGAAGAAAGCCGGGATTATACTGGACAGGAAAATCCTTTCAGAGATTGCAGTGAAAGATTTGAAGGCTTTTGAAAAATTAGTAGAGATTGCCAGGGTAAAAACTCGGACTGCATGATTTTTTGAAAAACAGGATGACTTTTTTAAAAAGTTTAGAGGAAATAGAAGAGACAGTTATAGGTAGGTTAAAATCTGTCTTTAATCTAAGAGAACTTGAAGAGCTCAAATCCGAGTATCTCAGCCGAAAGGGGAAGTTCTCCACTTTACTTAAGGAGTTAAAAACCCTTCCTTTAGAAAATAGACCTCAGGCTGGTCAAAAGGCAAATCTGATAAAAATTAGATTAGATGAGATTCTGCAGGCAAAAGTTCAGGAACTGAAAGAAAAGGAGAAAATTGCACCTATAGAGTTTTTTGACTTCACTTTGCCCGGACGAAAAAGCTGGGAAGGGAAGCTTCATCCTCTTACTCAAGTTTTAGAACGGATAGTGCAGATATTCTATGGAATGGGGTTTGAAGTAGTTAAGGGGCCCGATATAGAGACTAACTACTATAACTTCGATGCTTTGAATTTCCCCCAGGATCATCCCGCTAGAGATATGCAGGATACATTTTATCTGGGTGAGGATTTAATCCTAAGGACTCATACCTCTCCAGTTCAAGTCAGAGTTTTCGAGAAAAGAAAACCGCCAGTTAAAATATTAGCTCCAGGAAGAGTGTATAGACATGAAGCAATTAATGCCCGGAGTTTCTGTCTTTTCTATCAAGTAGAGGGGTTTTATGTGGATGAGGATGTGACTTTTGCGGATCTGAAAGGGGTTTTAGTCGCATTTGTAAAAGAATTTTTCGGAAAAGAGGTTGAACTACGCTTTAGAGCAAGTTTCTTCCCTTTTACTGAACCTTCGGCTGAGGTGGATATCAGATGTATAATCTGTAAAGGGAAAGGGTGTAGTCTTTGTAAATATCGGGGCTGGCTTGAGATCCTGGGGGCAGGGATGATAGATCCAGAAGTATTCAAAGCGGTTGGGTATGACCCGGAGAAATATTCCGGGTATGCATTTGGATTGGGTGTGGATCGGATTGCACTTCTAAAATACAGGATTGACGATATCCGTCTATTCTATGAGAATGATTTAAGATTTTTAAGGCAGTTTTAAGATGAAGACAAGTTATAAATGGCTAAAAGAATTAGTTGATTTCAACTGGTCAGTTGAAGAGCTGGCAAACCGGTTAACTTTAGCTGGTTTAGAGGTTGAGTCGATCGAATCCTGGGGAAAAGGATTAGAAAAGGTTATAGTAGGGCAGATCAAAAAAGTTGAAAAACATCCTGAGGCTCAAAAACTATCCGTTTGTCTGGTTGATACAGGAAAAGAGGTTTTGCAGATAATATGCGGAGCGAAAAATGTGGTAACCGGTGCAAAGGTTCCAATGGCTTTGATCGGAGCAAAGCTTCCTTCTGATATTAAGATAGAAAAAGCGACCTTAAAAGGGGTTGAGTCTTACGGGATGATTTGTTCTGAAAAAGAATTAGGGATTGGTGAGGAATCAGAAGGGATAATGATCTTAGAGAATGATCAAATAGTCGGAGAACCTTTGAGTCAAGCCTTAGACTTAGAGGATTTTATTTTAGACATAGACTTAACTCCAAATCGTCCAGATGCCACCTCTATGATCGGTATAGCCAGAGATATAGCCGCACTTTCTGGAGGAAAACTCAAGAAACCTGAGTATTTTATTAAAGAGATAGAAGAGTCTACCTCAGACTGGGTAGAGGTCTTAATAGAAGACACTTTGGGCTGTCCTCGTTATTCTGCCAGGGTAATCAAAGAAGTAAAGGTTACCAAATCCCCTTTCTGGCTCAGAAGAAAATTAGAGTGCTGTGGAACAAGGGGGATTAATAATGTGGTTGATATTACCAATTTCATATTGATGGAAACGGGCCATCCTTTACATGCTTTTGATTATGACCTTTTTACTCAATTCTCAGGCAAACCATCCAAGAAAGTTTTAGTTCGTAGGGCCAATGAGAAGGAGAAATTTTTTACCTTAGATGGAGTAGAACGGGTATTAAATCCAGAGGCTCTTCTTATAACTGATGGGAGTAAGCCTATAGCGATTGCAGGGATAATGGGTGGGCTGGAAAGCGAAGTTACTGAGAGGACTAAAAACGTTCTCCTGGAAAGCGCTTATTTTGACCCGAGGGTGATCCGCAGAGGGAGAATTTCTTTAGGATTGAACACTGAAGCTTCCTACAGGTTTGAAAGAGGGGCAGATCCAAATATGGTAATTATGGCATCTAATCGAGCTGCTCAACTTATGGCAAATCTCTGTCAAGGCAAAATCTTAAAAGGGGTAGTAGATAACTATCCAGAACCTATCTTCCCTATGAAGCTTTCTTTCAGACCCAAAAGATGC
>JAZDLB010000127.1:0-2825 GCA_043802565.1 Candidatus Zixiibacteriota bacterium
ATTGTGGTGGACGAATATGGCGGAACTGCTGGTCTGGTTACTTTAGAGGATATTTTGGAGGAGATCGTGGGTGAGATAGAGGATGAGTATGATAAGGGTGAGCCTCCCATTCAGAAGATCGATGAGGACAACTACAAGGTATCGGCAAAGGTAAGCATTCACGATTTGAATGAGTTTTTGGAATTAGATTTGCCAGAAAAAGAGTTTGAGACGGTTGGTGGTTTGATTTACGATTTAGTTGGTGGAGTCCCTGAAGAAGGGAAGATGATAGAATATAAAGGATTGAGCTTTCAAGTGGAAAGGGTGAAAGGGCAGAGGATAGTTAAGGTGAAAGTTAAAAAAGTAAGAAGTGATATATAAGACGTAAACCGTGAAACGTAAGATGAGAAGCCGGGTCTCAATAGAAAGATGTGATGATTATTTTTTAGATAATGTGCGGGGAGCAGTTAAGAGGTCTTTTGAAAATCTTGGAGGTTTGCATAGATTTGTCAAACCCGGGGATAAGGTTTTAATTAAACCCAATCTTCTATCAGCTAAAGATCCATCTAGGGCTATTACCACTCATCCTTCAGTTGTTCAGGCAGTAGCTGAAGAAGTTCTGGCTTTAAAAGGAATTCCTTTTATCGGTGATAGTCCAGGAGGTGCAGATAGAGGAGTAAAAAGGGTCTGGGATAATACCCAGATGAGCTTGGCATCGCAAAATAGTTCAGTTCCACTAGTTTCATTTGAAGAAGGGGGGGTGGAAAAAAGAATATCTCAAACCGGTAAGACCTATTATATCGCCCTCCCCGTTTTAGAAGCAGATGTTATAATAAGTTTAGCCAAGCTTAAGACCCATACACTTACTTTGATGACCTGTGGCATAAAGAATATGTTCGGGGTTATCCCTGGATTTAGAAAAGGGGAATATCATAAAGAGGCACCCAAACCAGAGATGTTCGCAGAGGTTATAGTTGACATCTTCTCTCTGGTAAAACCTAAGATTACTTTAGTGGATGCAGTAGTAGGGATGGAAGGGGATGGTCCCGCTTCAGGCGAACCTAAATATTTAGGTTTTCTTTTAGCCAGTGAAGATGCAGTGGCAATGGATACAGTTGCTGCAAAAATCTTGGGTTTTAAAGATGGCGAGATAGATTCTACCAGAATCGCAGCTAAAAGAAGCTTGGGCCTAGCTGATTTTTCTCAGATTGAAATTGCCGGCGAGAAGATAGAAAATGTTAAGCCGGTCTCTTTCAAACTGCCGTCTAATAGGTTTCTGAAACTTGTGCCTAAATTTTTAGTTGATATAATCGGACCATTGATCTGGGTCCGTCCTAATATCTATAATGGCACCTGCACTAACTGTAATATCTGCGTAGAAAACTGCCCTCTGAAAACTATTTCTTCTGGAAAGACAAAACCTATATTTAATTATTCCAGATGCGTCAACTGTATGTGCTGTCAGGAGCTCTGTCCCCAAAAAGCGATTTATTTGGAAAAAAGCTGGCTGGCGAAAAAGGTTGCAAAGTAGACAGTAGACAATAGACAGGGAAAGTAGGTAGGACAGACATTCCCGTCTGTCCGAGGTAGTGTAGCGTTGCCTCTCCTGAGGTAACGTTGGAGCGAGCCTGCTGAGTAGAGCATTAAAACTGGACTGCAAAAGATCTCCTCGGCTCACCCTCAAACGAGTTTGAAGGCGCCACCCGCAGCAAGATAATTGTAGTTGCCCAATTCATTGGGCTTTTTGGCTCGATGAATCGAGCAACTACAGGCTCAAATTCATCCTAAGTTTATTATGTTCTGATTTGGATAATTTAGAGCAATGAGAAGCAAAAGGTAGTCTCTCAGATGTCGGGTTATCAAAAAATTATGCTTGACGTGTTGATATCCGTTTTCTCCTAACCTTTTCGCCAGGGAAGGATTATTTAAAAGATATCTGATCTTGAAAGCGGCGCCCTCAATCGAATGGACTAAAAGCCCGGTGTAGTTATGAATCACCTGTAAAGGTATACCTCCTACTGCAGAAGCCACCACTGGTTTTTTCTTCCATAAAGCCTCAGTTACAGTTAAGGCGAATCCCTCTTTTAAAGATTTTTGAAGAATTATGGTCGAAGCCCGCTGTAAGATATTTACCTCTAAATCAGAATTTGGAGGGAGCTCGATTATATGGACATCAGGGTCTCCTTCTGCCTGGGATAATACCTGAGGTAAAATCTCCACCGACTCTGGGTCATCGGTAGCAGTTCCTCCAGCTAAGATGAGCTGGCAGTCAATGGTTTTTTTAACTAATCTATAAGTCTCGATCACTCCCAAAGGGTCCTTCAACTTATCAAATCTAGAGATCTGAGTGATAATGGGGCGCTCAGGGTCAATTTTATATCTTTGCAGGAGATTTTCTATCTCTCTGGGATGCACTTCTTTATTTTTAAGGCTCAAGGGGTCGATAGAAGGTGAGATCTGGTATTGAGGGATTTTCAGTTCCCGGGCAAAACTTGGAGCCGAGAAGATAGAAACATCATACATTTCCACATAACTTTTTAGAAAGTTCCACACCGGATCAAATGGTGAGGAAACATCAATATGACAGCGCCAAATCCATTTGGCTCTAAAGATATTTCTTTTTTCGATTAGGGCTATGGGTTGAGGGTCATGAATGAAGATATAGTCTTCGTCGAAATTCATAAGCCGAGCATTGGCTCGATTAAACTCTAAAAATGTCTTTTCCATCTGAGAAGTTAAAGGCTCTTCTTTGCCATGCAAGCTATTATGGATAGTTTTGGTTATATTGAAGAACTCCTCATTCCCCTTGATCACCTCCCGGTGAGTCTCAACCCCTAATTCATTCA
>JAZDLB010000128.1:0-3772 GCA_043802565.1 Candidatus Zixiibacteriota bacterium
CTATTCCGGCTTAGGCGGACCTCTTCTGGGACTTTTAGTGGTTATCTTCTTGTTTGTGATTTTAAGTTCTTTTATCTTTGGGATTTTGAACCTGTTGGCCCTTTATAGTAAAACGAACTCAGAAGGTGGCTATTTTCAGAAGCTCAAAAGGTCGCTCAGACTTAACTTCTTCCCTTTGCTTTTATGGTTAATTGCGGTTCTCCTCTCGATATTCGGGATGGCAACTCCACTGGCATCTGCCTTCGGGGTAAATCAGCTCAAGGATACTTTCAATGTAGTGACTTTAGTGAGCATATCAGGAGCTGGTCTGTGGCTCAGCTTAGGATGTTGGGTGATGAATAGCGTTAAAGCAAATGATCTCTAAGTATATGAAGGAGGTAAGGATGAGATAGTTTTGTGTATAATAAAATGTGAAATTATAACTTAAATTTTAAACTTCAAAGGAGGTGTTTTCGTGAAACAGTCGGTCTTTATAACAGCTGTGTTGGTGGTTTCTATAATAGTAGGTTTTGTAATCTGGAGCCAGTTACCAACTTACCTGAGAGAGGGAGGTCCGCTGGTGGCAGTGCTGATTGCTTTATCAGTAATGCTTTTAGCTTTTATCATTGAAAGGATTTTTACCTTGAGAAAAGCCCGGGGGAAATCTTCAGTCCAATCCTTTTTTAAGAACGTAATCCAGATGCTGGATAAAGGAGATTTCAATGGTGCGATAGCAGCGTGCGATAAACAGAGAGGCACCACTGCTAATGTTTTGAGAGCTGGAATCGAAAGGTATCAACAATTGAAAGAGGGGACTACCTCGGAGAAACGTTTGAGCGAAACCCAGAGAGCGATAGAAGAGGCCAATGCCTTAGAAGTCCCGCTTTTAGAGAGGAACTTAATCGCCCTATCCACCATAGCTTCGATTGCTACTATGGTGGGACTTTTGGGAACCACTATCGGAATGATCAGAGCATTTGCGGCAACCTCTCAAAGGGTTGGAGGAGTGGTGGATGCTATGATGTTGGCAAGAGGAATAGCTGAAGCTTTAGTAAATACTGCCGGTGGACTTTTTAATGCTATCGTGGGGATTGTAGCTTATAATTTCTTCGTAAATAAAGTTGATGCCTTTAACTATACCATGGACGAGGCAACGTATGAGGTTTTACAGCTTTTGAAGAGTAAGGAGGCAGAGAAATAATGTTAAAGAGGATGAAAAGGAGAATTGGGATCAAAATCGATATGACCCCTATGGTGGATATCGCTTTTCTGCTTTTGATCTTCTATATGACTACAACCCAGTTTAAACCTCCGGAGAAGAAAACAGTAGCTCTTCCTTCTTCCCATTCCGAGATCAAACTTCCGGAGACGGATATTTTGACTATAACGGTTACTAAAGAAGACTCAATCTTCGTAGATTATTTGACCAGGAAGGAAGTGGAGATAAAGGGAAAGAAGGAGAAGATTACTGAAAGAATTTATGAAGAGGCAAATCTTAATACGGTGGTAGGAATTATAAACTCCATCCGGGCAAAATACCCTCGGATATTTGTGGTGATTAAAGCAGATAAAGAAGCTCGTTACGGGACTATGCAGAGCCTGATGACTACTATGAGAGATAACTATATGCCACGCTTTCAGTTAGTTACCGAGACCGAGACCGGAAGTTAATGAGAGGATTTAAATCAATTTTTGCTTAAGGAGTGATTTATTATGGCAGCAGTTGATGTAGGAGGACCAAGTCCTCGAGGGAAAAAGGGTACCGGCTTAAGACGACCCAAGAAAAGGATAGGGATCCGAATTGATATGACCCCTATGGTGGATATAGCATTTCTACTCTTGATTTTCTATATGGTGACCACAATTTTCAGTATGCCCCAGGCAATGGAGATTAACCTCCCTCCGGAGGATGTTCCAATTCCGATTGCGGAATCTAACCTTTTAACTTTAAGAGTGGATACAGAGGGGAAAATATTCTGGAGCATGGGAGTGGATAAACCAGAGCCTTTACCAGCGGATTCTTTGAGGCCTCTCCTTTATAGAAAGAACCTTGAAAAGCCAAAGCTGGTAACCTTAATCAAGATTCATAAAGATGCAAAATATTACAAAATGGTCGATATAATCGATGAAATTCAGTTGATTGAAAAGCAGATAAAAGAGAGAAACGAAAAATTCAGTTATCGTTTCAGCCTTGCTCCTTTCACGGATGAAGATGAAGGGCTTATTACCGGGAAGCTCCAGCCGAAAGGAGGGAAGAAAAGATGAAAGCTGCCACACCTTATGGAGCTTTTGAGCTTAAGAGTGTCTACCAGAAAAATTTAGGGTTGGCGGTGATTATTGCTGGAGTGGTACATATCATCCTGATAGGCTCTTTTCTGTTATTCACCCAGATTAAGGCTCAAAAGCCAGTAGCTACCAGGGTTATCAGGATAAAGAGCGTAGCGGAATTAGGGGCACCTCCTTCCTTAACTCAGAGTATGGCTCAGCAAGTAGCAGTCGCGGCACCAGCGGCGGCTGCGGCACCATCTGTAGGTATTCCAAAAGCGGTTCCGGACGATCAGGTTAAGGAAACCGTGACCTTTATCACTCAAGCCGAATTAGGGTTACAGAACCCTACCCTCGCCACTGAGGGAACAGGTAAAGGTGAATCCTTAGCTATAGAAATATCGCCAGATGAATATCTTCCCACTGCGGATGAATTTGTTCCGTATGAAGAGGCTCCAGTGCCAATAAAATGGATTAAACCGCCCTATCCGGAGTTAGCTAAAAAAGCAAGTGTAGAAGGAGTGGTCTGGGTGCAAGCTTTGGTGGATAAACATGGTAAAGTTAGAGATGCGAAATGTGTTAAAGGACCAGGAAGCGTTAACCAGGATATTTTCTGTGAGACCGCCACTAAAGCCGCTAGGCAGAATGAATATAAACCAGCCATCAGCAATAAAGAGCCGGTCGCGGTCTGGGTGCAGTATAAAGTAGAGTTTACGCTGAAATAGTGGAGAGGGGGAATAGCAGTAGGATGCTTTTAATATAAAAAATCCCTAAGGCAGTTTATATCAAACTGCCTTTGTTTTTTAAGTCTGGAGAAATATGAAAGGGAGGTAGGAATGCCAAAAATTTTTAGTTTCAAACCAATATTTTTTTTCTTCATTTTCTTTTTAACGCTTTTCCCCGGTATTCTTTTAGCTGGAGAGGAGAATGTGCTTCTGCCTCCTTTTGACCAGACCGTAAATAATGCTTTATATTTTGTTTTGCTTTCTGCCATCTTAGGGTTACTCTATGGGGTTTATTTAGCTTTTAAGGTGATAAAAAAAGAACAAGGAACCCCTAAGATGATAGAGGTGGCAAAGGCTATTCAGGAAGGGGCAAAAGCCTACCTTGCCCGCCAGTTCAGGGTTCTATTTTTCTTCATCATACTCCTGACGATTGTGCTGTTTTTTGTCTACAAAAATATATACGTCCTTCCAGACGGAACCCCGGATTGGAAAATGGTCTGGGGGATCGCTTTATCCTTTTTAGCTGGCTCAACCTTATCAGCCATGACCGGGCTTATAGGGATGTCAGTGGCAGTCCGGGGGAATGTCAGGGTAGCTCATGCAGCCAGGACCTCCTTTAAAAATGCCTTAGAGACCGCTTTTCAATCTGGCACAGTGACCGGGATGTTCACCATTGGAATGGGGCTGGTCGGAGCCACTGTCATCTTTATGCTCTTCAAGGAAAAAGCTATGATGGTTCTGATCGGCTTCGGCTTTGGCGGAAGCCTGGTAGCTTTATTTATGAGGGTAGGTGGAGGAATCTA
>JAZDLB010000129.1:0-4671 GCA_043802565.1 Candidatus Zixiibacteriota bacterium
GATACTATAACTTTTCCAGACAGGAAAAGTATTAGAAGTTTTGGGGGTATTCTTTATAATATTCTTCCTCTAGCTTTACTTGCTCCTGAAGATTTTGCAATCTCTCCCGTGTGTAATTTAGGCTCAGATATTTACGATAAGATGATCACTTATCTGAAAAGATTAAAAAACGTCGATTTGAGCGGGATCTCCAGGGTAGGAGAAAAGAACAATCACGTTCATCTTTACTATAATGAGAAATGGAATAAAAAAGAGATTTTAGAAAATTTAGTACCCAAAATTGAATTTCACCAGGTGGAACCCTATCTTGATAGTGATTATATCCAGATTAATTTCATCTCCGGTTTCGATATAGAATTAGAGACTTTAAAAAAGATGAGGGAGAAAACAAAGGCTCGAATTTTTATAGATGTTCACTCCCTGGTCCTGGGGATTAAAAAAAACGGTGAAAGATTTTTTAAAGTCCCTGTTTTATGGAAAGAATATTTAAGGATTGCGGATATCGTCCAGATGAACTTCAAGGAGATGCAGATCCTTTCAGAAAAAAATTTAGATTCAGAGAGTAAGATAAAAAAATTTGCGAAGGAGATTTTAGACCTGGGGCCTGAGATTTTATTGGTAACCTGCGGGAGAGAAGGGGTTTTCATTTATTACAGGAAGAAAAGGGAACTCATCTGCTATCGAACTTCCTCTTTGAAGCTTAAAGATGCGGTTGATCCTACCGGCTGTGGGGATGTCTTTTCCTCCGGGTTTGTTTTAGCTTATCATAAAACTTCTAATGCAGAACTTTCTTCTGAGTTTGCCAATTTTCTAGCCGGGATGAAAAGCAGATTTTCAGGAATAGAAGGTTTCTTAGAATTTCATTCGGAAAAATACAGTTCTTAGCCACTTTAGTGGCGTAAATGCGAAACCTGACTAAACTCAGTTAAAACAATCTATGAATATAAAAAAGAGTTTGATTTAACTTGACAAGACAGGTTAGAATTTTTAGATTAATTCAATTTTTAGAGGAGCGATTTAAGTTCTGAGAAAGGAGGAAGATTTGAAAGAAGCAATAAAGGAAACATTAAATTATCTGAAAAGAAAAAAAGTGGAATATGCGGATATCAGGCAGGTACGTCGCCAGACGGAGAGCATTCAGGTAAAAAATGGAAATGTGGAGAGCATCTCCGATGATGAGGACCAGGGTTTTGGTATCCGCATAATTGCTAATGGAGCCTGGGGGTTTGCCTCCAGTTCCATCCTTTCTGAGGCAGAGATGAAAAGAGTGGCTAACCAGGCTTTAGAAATTGCTAAAGCCAGTTCCATAACTAAGAAAGAACCAGTCAGGTTAAGCCATATAGAGGTTTTTGAGGATAGGTATACTTCAAAATATCAGATTGACCCGTTTAATGTCCCGTTGGAGAAAAAAATTGAGCTTCTGCTAAGATCGACGGAGATATTGCGAAAAAATAATAAGATCAAAGTAGCAGAAGGGAGTATGGACTTCAATAAAACTGAAAAACTATTCGCCTCAACCGAAGGAGCTTTTATCCAGCAGTTCATTCTGGAAAGCGGTTCCGGAATTATGGCTACTGCAGTAGATGGCAATGAAGTCCAGAGAAGGTCTTATCCTAATTCTCATCGGGGTGATTTTGCTACCCGAGGGTATGAGTTTATCGAAGAATTAAAATTAGTAGAGAACGCAGATCGGGTAAGGGAAGAAGCCTTAGAACTTCTTTCTGCCCCGGCTTGTCCGGATACAGTTACTACCGTGATAATCAACGGCTCTCAGATGGTCTTGCAGGTGCATGAATCCTGTGGACATCCATCGGAACTGGACCGGGTTTTGGGAACCGAGATAAGTTTAGCTGGAGGTAGTTTTCTCACTCTGGATAAATTAAATAAGTTAAAATATGGCTCGGATAAAGTGAGCATCACTGCTGACGCAACCCTGGAAGGAAGTTTGGGTAGTTTTGGATATGATGATGAAGGGGTAAAAGCTCAACGAGTAGAGTTAGTGAAAAATGGTGTTTTCGTTGGTTATCTTACCTCCAGAGAAACTGCGGGAGTGCTCAAGCAGAAAAGTAACGGGACCATGCGGGCTGAAGGCTGGAACAGAATACCTTTAATCCGGATGACCAATATTAACTTAGAGCCTGGAGAATGGGATTACGATGAACTGATCGCAGATACGAAAGACGGGCTTCTTTTAGATATGAATAAAAGCTGGTCCATCGATGATAAGAGGCTGAATTTCCAGTTCGGGGTAGAAGCGGCCTGGGAGATAAAAGATGGGGAAAAAGGAAAGATGTATAAGAACGCAGTATATACCGGGATTACCCCTGAATTCTGGAATAGCTGTGATGCAGTTTGTAACCGGAACCACTGGCATATCTGGGGCCTGCCCAACTGCGGAAAAGGTGAGCCGATGCAGACTATGCATGTAGCGCATGGAGTAGCTCCAGCCAGATTTAGAAATGTTAAAGTAGGAGTAAGCAGATGATCGGAAAAGAAAAAATCTTGGAGACATTAAATTCAGTTTTGAAAAAATCCGAAGCAGATCAAGCTGAAGCATTATTCATCAGCGGGGAGAGTGGACTGACCAGATATGCTAACTCTTACATCCATCAGAATGTCTCAGAGCGCAATAGCAGAGTTGTCTTTAGAGTAGCCTTAGGTAAAAGAATAGGGATCGGTTCTACCAATTCCTTTAAGAAAGATGCCTTACTCAAGACTTTAACTTCTGCTTATAAGATCGCCTTACATCAGAAGGAGAATCCTGATTTCCCCGGCTTACCTATCAGGCAAAAATACAAAAAACTTAAAACCTTTTTCAAAAAGACTGAGGATTTCTCGCCCAAACAGAGAGCAGAAGAAGTTAAAAAAATCTGCGATAGAGCCACAGAGCATAATTTAACGGTTGCGGGTTCCTTTGCCACCGGTCAATCGGAGATAGCGGTTTTGAATACTAATGGCCTTACTGCCTATCAGCCATTTACCTCAGCCAGCATAAACCTGGTAGTTATGTCAGATGATAGTTCCGGTTATGCCGAGAGCATGAGTAGGGACGTTACCCAGATCGATTTCGAAACAGTGGCTGAGACGGCCATTAAGAAATGTCTGGATTCAAAAAAGCCGAAAGGGGTAGAGCCAGGTGAATATGATGTTGTTCTGGAACCAGCTGCAGTCGGGAACCTGTTTGAATGGCTGAGCATAATCGGATTGGGAGCCAAACAATATCAGGAGGGAACAAGTTTCTTAAATGGTAGAATGGGGAAGAAGGTAATGGGAGATAATTTTACCCTGATAGATGATGGAACGGATGAGAGTGGCGTTCCTTTTCCATTTGATTTTGAAGGTATGCCCAAAAAGAAGGTGATGTTGATTGACAAGGGTGTAGCCCAGGGTTTGGTTTATGATTCCCAGACTGCTTATAAAGATAAAGTCAAATCTACCGGACATTCCTTGCCACCTCCAGCCACGGATGGACCTGTTCCTCTGAATCTTTTTGTAAAAGCCGGTGATTCCTCTTTGAAAAAAATGATTGAATCTTTGGAAAGAGGGCTTCTGGTCACCCGTTTTCATTATATCAATGGATATCTGGACACTAAAAATGCCCTTATGACCGGAATGACCAGGGACGGAACCTTCTGGATCGAGAATGGAAAAGTAAAGCAGGGGGTAAAGAATTTGCGATTTACAGAAAGCATACTTAAAGCTTTCTCCAACATTTCCCAGATTTCAAGACAAAGAAAAATCGCTATTCCCTGGTGGGGAGATGTTGGAGTAATCGTTACTCCGGCTCTGCTGATTAGGAATTTTAAGTTCACCGGGAAAACTGAATTCTAAGATTTTTGCTCCTGGTTGATCACTTGACCAACAAGGAAGATTGCGTGGGTGAGGACACCAATCCAATGGATCTCCGATTGGATCCATACTGGACAAATTCGGATGAAAAGCAGCAAATTGAAAGTATTCTAAAAAAATAAATCAAACTTTGAGATTGTCTTTACGTATAAAAAAAATAACTTGGGTATATTTTTAGGTTAACAAATATTTTGCTTGACAAAAGAATGTGGTTAAGTTAATTTAACGCAATTTAAAATTACTAACCTTTTTGCTTAAAGGAGGTGATGGACGAAAGTAAAGGGTTAGAGAAGAGAACGGAATCATAACAAAGAGGAGGAAAAAATGAAACGCTTGATATTACTTTCAACTTTGACTTTGCTTCTTGTGGTTTTAATCGGTGGCTCAGCATTTGCATCTTTAGCTCGGATCAGGAGCTTGGGGAATGCTGACTATTATTTTAAAGACATCTATCACATTTATATGAACCCGGCCTATTTAGGACAGTATACTAACTCGGTTTACGGCGAGTTAGGAACATACTACGATTGGATGGAAGGGGATGACACTCCTTATGATCAGTTCTTAGGGATAAATTATAAGGTGTATAAAGGGTTATCCTTAGGATTGACCTTGAACCGGGTAGCTTACTGGGATGTCTCTGGTTTATTTGATGAGTTTGAAGTAGGGATCCCTGAACCGATTAATGAATTTGACTTTATGGCATCCTACGATTTTGAGAGACTACATATAGGTGCAAGTCTCTATCATGCAGGGAATATAAGGGAAGAAGAATATGATTATGAGGATACATTGGCGGATCCGAATTATACATCTACTTCA
>JAZDLB010000130.1:0-4070 GCA_043802565.1 Candidatus Zixiibacteriota bacterium
ACCTATAAACCCTTAAGGCATCTATCTTGTATTTGCTAGAGAAAAGGCTGTCCAGAACTACCTCTCCTCTCGAATCAGTATAATAGGGATGCTTAGGTCTTCTCCCATAGATATCCAACCAGGTCACCTCTACGCTGTCTATCCTCATAGTATCCGGGTCAATAAAAGCCCTGGCGGTGATATCAAATCCAACCTTTATCAAAATTGAGCTAAACCCTTCCGGGGCAGTTGGCTTTTTCTTGCCACAGCTATTCTGTAAAATCACCAATCCAATTAGCAGGATGAAAAAGGTTAAGTATATGATTTTTTTCTTCATCTTACCTCCTAAAGCTTATTTTCCAAAGGCAGTGCTGAACTCAAAGCTGAAATACAGGGGGTTATTTTTAGCTGTATACAACTTATCATAAGGGTTATAGACATAAGCCCAGTCATCCGGGAAGTTATTCACCCTTAAAGATAGCTCTGAACCCCAGTATAAAGACTTACTTAACTGTAGATTAAAAAGCCAGTAATCACCCACAAATTTAGGCCATCTTATCTTTTCACCCCAAAAATCATATTTCTTCCATTTCACATCCGCATATTTCTTCCATACATTATTATAAGGGTCAACCCCCACATAGGAGAAGTCTTTTAACCAATCCAGAGGATGCTGTTGAACAGTTATCTTTATCCAGACACCCAAAGGTTTGGTCTTGTAATCTATACTATAATCTATAAGAACCTTTTTACGCCAGCTATTGCCTGAAGGATATACAAATCTTTCATTTCTGCTGGTATCAGGGGTGGTGTTATACAACAAGCCTTCGCTTCCAGAATAAGCATAAGTATAGGTGATGTTAGTTTCGAAATTGAAATCGCCAATCCGGTTAGCAGTGATGGTGAATTCCACTCCTCGAGTATATGAGAAGGATCTGTTTCCATTGAGCATATAGGTGGAATCGGGTGGATTTGGGGGACGGATAATTTCCGGCAAGTTAAAAGGATACTCCCTGTCGGTGATTCCATCGAATATATGTTTATAGTAGAGATTGAGAGATAAACCGATTTTCTTCGAGAGCTCTTTATCGATAGAGAAATTATAACTTTCCTGCTTATAGGGCTTGAGCTTAGGATTGGAAAAATAATGAATTATACCGCCACCACTGGTATTCCGCCTGAATGGACGGAATACCTGACCAATGCTTGGCTGCTTGGTGTTCAATCCGCCATCCGTCCGGATTTGAGTAGTAGGATTTAGTTTAAATAATAGGCTTATCCGGGGGCTAAGGTTGAAGAAACTGTTCGCCAAGCCAAAATAGTTGTGAGACTTCTTGGGAATACCGTAAGAATCTATCCTTAGGCCCGGGGTGAGGATAAAATCTTTTCCTAAGAATTTTGAACTCCAGGTATCGCTGGTATAGAAGCTTAAAGTCAATCTATCAGGGATATCATCAAACCGGTAAGGGGTGTATCCAAGGTCAGTAAAGTAGTAAGAGGAATCAGGAGGCCACCAGAAACCAGGACCAAAGTTACCCTCATACTGCATCGATAACCCCACCAGAAAATCGTGCAGGGTTTCACCTCTTAAAAGCTTATATCTTAACTCTAACTTAGAGCCAGCTAACCATTCTTCTCCCGTGATGGTCTTCTGACCTATTCTGGGTCTGCCTGTCTCCTGGAGAATTGTTTCGTCATGTTTTTTATTGCGAGTGAAATTAACGTAGCTGTCAAAAGTATAGCTTAGTTCCCTTTTAGGTGTATATGTCCACCGGGTTTTTCCCTGGATCATATACCCTCTATCGTAGTCGTTTAAAGCATGTTCCTCTGTAAGGGCTTTGGCATCAAAAGTCTTTAATGCCCAGACCTTGTTATAAGTTTCTAACTTATCATCAAAAAGCTTGCTCTGAAAGATTAAATAACCAGAGGCACGGGAGAACCTGTCCCGGGCAACGTAAACACCGGTCTGTTTTAAATCTTTAAAGCAATAAGCATAGTTCAGACTATAATTCAGATTTGATTTCCCCCACTCAATCCCGTGGTCTAAGTTCCCTTCCCGGTTTTTGGCATTTGACGAATATTTAAATCTGAATGGCTTTTTTCCTACTTTGCTTTTAACATCTATTATCCCTGCGGCTAAATCCCCATATTGCACCCCAGGGACCCCTTTGATAACCTCGACTGAACTTAAGCTGGCAGCCGGCACCCTTCTTAAATCTAAACCTGAAGCTGTGCCTCCTCCCTGCATATAGGCATTCATAGACATTGGAACCCCATCTACGATTATCTTGCTGCCAAAGTTGTCCCCCCCTCTTACACTTGCATATACGGCCCCCTCTAAACCGAATCGGTTAGTCTTCTCTACACCCGGAACCAATTCTAAGACGTCTCCTAAATTAGTGGCTTGGGATTGCTCGATCTCACCAGAGCGAATTACAGTTTTGGTCTCAGGCACATCCTGAATGATTGGCCTTTCAGCAGTTACCACAATCCCGCCAATCATAAAGACTTCCTCTTTTCCTTCCCTTCCTTTGCGCATAAGAGGACAATTAGAGAAGGTGGTTCTTTTAGGAAAGACCTGTTGATCTGATAATTTAGCAGTGGTAAAGCCTTCTTCTTTTACGACTACTGTATATTTACCAGCCGGTATATCTTTAAACTGGAAGGCACCTTCTTTATCAGTAGTGGTTTTGAATAGAGTCCCTTTTAGCTCAACGGTCGCGCCAGGAACAGGCTTTTCAGTTTCAGCATCTACCACTTTTCCGCAGAGTATACCCTTATCCTGGGCAAAAGAGAGCTGGAAAGCGAATAAAACAAAAAATAACACAGTCAGAAAAAACCATATTATCTTAGAATAAGACCCCATATTACCTCCTTTTCCTGAGCTGGCAACAGCTGGAGAATAACTCTAGCTGTTGCTACTACAGGTGCAGACATATTTATAATCTCTTATAATTTTTATCTTCATTCCTAAAAAGAAAAGGTAACATAATCAGAATAGATTATGTTACCCTGAACAGACTCCTATGTCGCTACAACAGCCGCAGATTCCACCACAGCTGTTGTTACTACAGGTACATTTAATACACTGACAGAAGTTTTGTCTCATCTAAACCTCTTTAAGTCTTTCCTTCTTCTGTCCCTAAAAAAAGCAAAGAGATAGCTTGTTATTTTTTTCACAAAGAGGTTTAATACAAAAAACCTCTCATAGTTTATAATACAGTTTTTTATAAATTTGTCAAGCGAAAAATGTGTTTATACCTTTATTTTTTCAGGGGGACTGAGAAAAACAATTTTTCTCTTTATTTCCATCGACTTAAATAGAAGAACCCCCTTTAAAGAGGGTTCTTCTATTTTGAACTTATTCTTATTCAAAAACACCATCTAAATTCTGATAAGCGGTATGCATTTTATCCAGCTTTTCCTCTATCTTCTTATAATCCTTTTTATTACAGGCTTTAATCAATTCGTCCACTGAAGCTTTTAAGGCTTTCCTCTTTTCGATAAACTGGGGAGCTATTTCCTTAAGCTTTTCAGGTAATTGCACGTTCATCAGAGTATCCACCTTTTCCTGAAGAGCGGGAGCAGCTGATATAATGGCTTTGAAATCTTTATTCGGTAATGCCTCATGCCAGAGAGGATATAAAACCAGGTGAAAGCTTTCTAATTGTTTAACTCTGGGAGCAAAGACCCGGCCAAGTTGTTCGTAAGCAGTGTGGAGATTTTCAGTTGCTTTTAATAAAGCCTCATTATCATTTCCCTTTGCTTTTTCCTCTAAGTCCTTGACAGCCGTAGATAAAGATTCTCTTTTCTTTTCGAAATCTTCATTCTTTTCTCTGAAAAATCCTGGAAGTTCAGCCTTATTTATCACTTCCATCTTTGCCTTGAACTCTGGAACTGCATCCTTTATGAACTGATAATCTTTATCCGGATAAGCTGAATGCCAGACCGGATATACTACATCATGGAACTCTTTTAACCCTTCAAGCCTGGGTTTGCTCATTTCCGCAGCTTGCTGCGGGCTGGTCTGGGTCTGAGCTAAAATGGAGGAAAAGATGGAAACTATAAATAGTGTGGATATTAGAATTACG
>JAZDLB010000131.1:0-4289 GCA_043802565.1 Candidatus Zixiibacteriota bacterium
ACACCCTCCGCCTAAAGCAAAACCATTGACTGCGGCAATGACCGGCCTATCCTGAGATTCTATCAGGGAAAGCACTTTCTGCCCCATCTCAGAGAAATCTATTGCCTGCTGTCTGGTCATATCCTTCATCTCAGCAATATCCGCTCCTGCCACGAATGCCTTTCCCTCTCCAGTAATTATAATAACCTTGATTTTTTCATCTCTACTCCACTGATGGGCTATATCGTTAAGCTCATGAATGGTCTCAGTATTTAAGGCATTTAACTGCATAGGTCGATTAATTTTTATTATGCCGATACTGTCTTTAATCTCAGTTAGAAGATTCTTGTATTCCATTTCTCCTCCTTTCCTTTAAGTCTAAAGTCTTAAGGCTATAATCTATATCTGAAGGGACAGTCCTTGTGGCTGTCCACAGTATTTTTTTTAACGTCCGACAGGATCGTCGGACGTTACGGGTTTCGTAACACCCGACCTTTGTGTCATATGTTGTAGTTGGACAGGGACAGGCCCTATCCCTACTTTTCAATGATCTTGCGTCTCACAGCTTTCGTCATTTATCTGCTTAATCCATTCAATCTGCTGTGAATTTATTTCATCAACTCCCTGAAGATAACCAGTCTCTGTATTTCTGAAGTTCCTTCACCGATCTCACAGAGCTTAACATCCCTCAGATATCTTTCCACTGGATAGTCTCTGGAATAACCATGTCCTCCAAAGATTTGGATTGCCTGATAGGTAACAAATCTACCAACTTCAGAAGCAAAAAGTTTTGCCATAGCAGATTCTTTAACGTATTCCTCTCCTCTGTCTTCTAAAAAGGCAGAGTGGTAGATCAGATGACGGGCGGCTTCAATCTGAGTTGCCATATCAGCTAATTTAAACTGGATTGCCTGAAATTCAATCAAAGGTTTTTCAAATTGAACCCTTTCCTTGGCATATCGCAAAGCTTTATCAAATGCGCCTTGAGCTATGCCTAAAGCCATTGCACCTATACTTATCCTGCCTCCATCTAAGGTAATCAAAAATTGCTTGAACCCTTCGCCTTCTTTGCCTAAAAGATTTTCTCTTGGAACTTTCAAATCTTCAAAATGTAGGGTAGCGGTATCAGAACCGCGTATACCCATCTTGGTTTCTTTTTTGCCTACGGAGAATCCTTTCATCCCTTTTTCGAGGATAAATGAACTTATACCTCTGGTACCTTTGGTTTTGTCTGTTACTGCGGTTATTATGAAGGTCTCTGCAACTGAGGCGTTGGTGATAAAACATTTAGAACCGTTGATTATATAACTATCACCATCTAAAACTGCTGTGGTTTTAGTTCCTCCAGCATCTGAGCCTGCATTAGGTTCGGTTAAACCAAAAGCACCTAACTTCTTACCCTTAGCTAAAGGTGGGATATATTTTTTCTTCTGTTCTTCGTTTCCGAAAAGGTAGAGCGGGCAGATAGCCAGGGAGTTATGAGCGGCAACTGTTATTCCAGTTGAACCACAAACCCGGGAAAGCTCCTCTACGGCGATCACATATTTTAATGTATCCATGCCAGTACCTCCATATTCTGGAGGGGCAACCATCCCTAAAAGACCAAGATTTGCAACTTTTTTCATATTTTCGTAAGAGAACTCGGCCTTCTCGTCTATCTTTTGAGCTTCAGGCTCAATAACTTTTTCAGCAAACTCCCTTATCTTATTCCTGAAATCTTCATATTTTTTATCTAAATACATTATGTTTCCCTATCCTACCCTACGGGGGCTTGCTCCGGATCCGTTTTTTAGGATTTCAAAAGGTCTCTGGAGATGACCATCCTCTGAGCTTCAGATGTTCCTTCATAGATCTCAGTTACCCTGGCATCCCGGAAATATCTTTCCACTGCGTATTCTTTCATATATCCATATCCGCCGTGAATCTGAACCGCCTCGTTCACCACATAATTGGCTATTTCAGAGGCAAAGAGCTTGGCCATTGAAGCCTCCATACTGCATCTTATTTTATTCTGTTTCAACCAGGCGGCACGATAGACTAAAAGGCGTGCGGCTTCTACCTGGGTAGCCATATTAGCTAATTTGAATTGAATCGCTTGAAAATTACAGATCGGCTGACCGAATTGAACTCGTTCTTTTGAATATTTTAAAGCTTCAGCCAGGGCTGATTGGGCAATTCCTACGGATTGAGCACCTACTCCGATCCTTCCAGAATCAAGTAACTCTAAGGCTATGTGGAAACCTTTGTTTTCCTCTCCCAATAGATTTCCTTTAGGCACAAGGCAATCCTCAAAAGAGATCTCTCTGGTATCAGAGCCTCTGATCCCCATTTTCTTTTCTTTGGTACCGACATTAAATCCTTTTAACCCTTTTTCTAATAAAAGGCAGGAGATACCTTTGGATTTAGCTTCTGGATTGGTTAAGACAAAAAGGACAAAGAGGTCTGCTATTCCTCCATTGGTTACAAAGGTTTTGGTGCCGTTAACCAAATAGTGATCCCCTTTTAGAAGGGCACTGGTTTTTATATTTCCGGCATCGGTTCCAGCCTGCGGTTCAGTTAAAGAATAAGCTCCGATGAATTCTCCTTTAGTTAATTTAGGCAGATATTTTTTCTTCTGCTCCTCAGTTCCAAATTTGTAAATGGCTTCGCAGACCAAGGAATTATGAACTGATAAGGAGATCGTCAAAGCGGCACAGTCTTTGGAAAACTCCTCCATAGTCAAAATATAGCTGATGAAATCTAAACCTGAGCCACCATACTCTTCTGGCATCAACATTCCCAGGTAACCTAAATCTGCTAATTCTTTATAAAGCTCCTTTGGAAGCTCTTCTTTCTCATCGAACTCTTGAGCCTTAGGAGCTAACTTCTCAGAAGCAAATTCTCTGGCGGCTTCTTTTATCATCTTTTGATCTTCAGTAAGTTCGAAGTCCATAAATATCTCCTGTTAGGTGATTATTTCATTCTTAGATTAGTGCAGGAATTCTAATTCCCGTACTAACTGGCGGGCAAGGGTGCCTTCCCTACGATATATAAAAAATCTAACAACCGTAGGCGTCCGCCTGAGGCGGACCAGCCTCGTAATTTTAGTTTTTCAAAGATCTCTTCATATTTTTTACTCTGCCTTCTTGAAAATCATTGCAGTTACGGTTCTATCATTCCCACCCATGCTGATCATCAGAGCATAAGGCTTATGGGGATTAAGCTTTATCTGATTATCCCCGGCTTTTCCGATTAATTGATGAATGCAATCTACCGCCTGTCTCACCCCGGTTCCTCCGGTATAGTGACCAAACCCGATCAACCCACCAGTGGCATTGGTGGGAAGTTCACTACTTAGATTGGTCTTTCCTTCCTGGACGAAAGCTGAACCTTCTCCATATTTAACAAAACCAGCCGCCTCTAAAGCTAAAAGACCACCAACGGTAAAACAGTCATGAACCTCTAAAACACCAATATCCTTAGGACTAAGCCCGGCCATCTGGAAGGCTTTTTCAACCGCTTTCTTGGTTGTGCTCATCACTGTAAGATCTGGAGGGGTTTTGGTGATATCAGCCACCGCTGTCCCGAATCCTACCACTTCTATTGCACCTTTCTTATCCACGCCTATTTTCTTCAACCCCTCTTCTGAAGCGAAAATTAAAGCAGAGGCTCCATCAGAAACTTTAGAGCAATCATAAATATTGAGATGGTCAACAAAAACTTTGGGATTAGGAGGAGTCATTCCGGCTGCAAATAAGTCTTCTATACTATTATGATATTCCTGAGCCTTGGGATTTTTTCGAGCATTTTCTACGGCTTGTTTATACCATAAAGCCATACCTTTTCTCATATATTCACAACCGAATTTATCATAACAAGCCCCTGCCCGGTCTGAGAATTTAGCCGGGAAAAAGTAGGCATGCCCATTTTTCCTCTCTGAGGCATAATGCCCTGCCCCAGCTAATATATCTGCACCATAGATAGCTTTAACTGTGTTCTGTACCTCTACTCCAATGGTCAACACCACATCCGATATATCTGAGCAGATGCTCTTCACCGAGGTAAGCAAAGCCAATCCCCCCGAACCGCAAGCACCTTCCACTCTGGTATGGGGTTTATACTCCAGGGAAGGGTGAACAGTGGGAATGAGGGCGGCTAAGTTTCCCTGTTTGTTAAACCTTGCCGCCATGAAATTGGAAATTACTCCCTCATCTATATTCTCTGGACTATTTATCTGAGTAATTGCTCCTCTGCCCGCCTCCTGAATATAATCCTCCAATCCTGGTCTGGGCTTTTTGGGGTTAAATTCTTTTCTCCCTGAGCCAAATGAA
>JAZDLB010000132.1:0-4386 GCA_043802565.1 Candidatus Zixiibacteriota bacterium
GAGTTCCCGATAATCAAAAGAAGAAAGAAAATGAAAAGTTTCAAATTTTTTATTAACAAAAATAACATACCCAGTAGGCTAAACAGAAAAGGTAAAAAAGTTAATTGCGAATAGATCATCAGCCAGGCATCTTTAGTCCTTTCCCACAGGGTATAATTCAGGGCCAATCCTATCTGTTTTACAGATTTCAATGCCAGGACTGCAGTTATGGTTTTTTCCAGGTTAAAAGGATTTCCCCAGTTCAAGGCTGGTGAGTTAATTGCCCTTAAAGGTAGATAAAGATAGACGCTACCGCCTAAAATAAAAAAAACAAAAGATAAACCTAAACTTTTCAGTTTTATAAAATTATTAAAATCATAACAGATAAAAAGGTAAATGAAAGCTGGAAATATGGATAACAAAGTTACGTTGTGATTTCCCATCCCTAATCCAAAAACAAAAAAGAAAAGATATAACCAGCGGAGATTTTTCTGATAAGTTTTATTTTTCACCAAATCGATCTTAACAGAAATTATATCAAAAGTAGATCCAGACAAGTAGTTTATTCCACAAAAGAACAAGAGGATAAAGAGTAACCCGTTTAAAGAATAGACCTCTGCTCTAACTCCTTGAATCCAGAAGGCATAGTTAAATCCCGCGACTAAAAGCAAAAGCGTAGAAGTGAAAATAAGTAATTTTTCATTTTTAGCTAATTCGTAAAGGAATATTCGAGTAACCTTTAGAAAAAGCAGGAAGAAAATCGCCAGGCTGAGCGCAGAGAATATACCGGAAAGTAAATTCAGTTTTGAAGATAAAGAGAAAACAGGCAAAAACGAGAAAGCCTTACCCAGTAAAACATATAGAGGAAAGCTCGGAGGATGTGGTATGCCCAGAGTAGCAATGGCGGCTACAAATTCTGCACTATCCCACCAGAAAATTGTTGGACAGGAAGTTCTCCAGTATATTAACAGGAAAATTCCGAAGATGGGTAGGGTTACAAGCCAGGACTTCTGTCCAAATTTCGATCCATAGGACTTGAAAAGACTTATCATTTCTCTTTGAGATTATATCTTTCTATTTTGCGGTAGAGGGTAGAAGCATCTATCCCCAGTATCTGGGCGGCTTTGGTTTTCTGCCAGCCAGTTTGATTCAATACCCAGAAGATATATGCTCTCTCTATCGATTCCAAAGCTGGGATCTCAGGTTGAGTTGACCGAATAAACCCTAAGGGTTTATTCTCTACGATATTTTGGGTAAGGGAATTCAGATCTATAATTTCACCTGAAGTTAAGAGAACTGCTCTCTCCAGAGTATTCTCTAATTCCCTGACATTCCCGGGCCAGGAATAACTGACCAAACTACTTATAGCCTCAGAAGAAATCCCCTTCTCTAAAACACCCAATTTATCACAATATTTCTTAATAAAGAATTTTATTAAAAGCTCAGTATCTCCTTTTCTTTCCCTTAAAGGTGGAATATGTATTGGGATTACATTAAGTCGATAAAAAAGATCGGTTCTGAAATTTCCTAATTTAACTTCTTCCTCTAAATTTGCATTCGTGGCGGTAATTAGCCTTACATCCACATCCACTGGTTTGGTGCTCCCCACCGGAGTGAACTGTTTTTCCTCTAAAACTCTTAAAAGCTTCACCTGAATAGATAGAGAGGTTACCCCGATCTCATCCATAAAAAAAGTTCCCTGATTAGCCACCTGGAAAAGCCCATCTTTATCCCTTACTGCTCCGGTGAAAGACCCTTTTATATGCCCGAAAAGCTCACTTTCCAGAAGACTTTCCGGCAGAGCCGCACAGTTAATGGTGATAAAAGGTTGATGTGCTCTACAGCTGAGCTGATGAATGGCTTTGGCAACTAATTCTTTCCCGGTCCCGCTTTCCCCCTGGATCAGAACAGTGCTATCAGTTTCCGCAACCCTCTCCACTAATTTCTTCAACTGAATAATCTCTGGAGAATTACCGATTAGATTATGCAAGCCGAACTCTTTTTTCAACTGCCTTTTAAGATTTACATTCTCCTCTGCTATTTTTTTCTGTTCTAATGATTTCTTTATAGCGATTTTTATCTCATCTACTTTAAACGGTTTGGTGATATAGTCAAAAGCACCTTTTTTAAGGGCTTCGATAGCGGTGTCAACCGAGGCATAAGCGGTCATAACGATGAAGTTTATATTTGGAGAAATAGATTTAGCCCGGGATAAAAGTTCCAAACCGTTCATCTCCGGCATCATCAGATCTGCGATCACTAAATCATAGTTTTTATTTTTTATCTCCTCCAAAGCTTCCTTACTACTAACGGTAGAGGTTACCTCATATCCTTCTTTCTGCAGCATAATCTGCATAAATCTGCACATGCTCTCTTCATCATCTATAACCATTATTTTAGCCTTTTCCATATTCTCCTCTTGTCTTTTACTTTAGGCTTTTGCCTTTTGACCATTGCCTATACCCTGCTTTTTTTATCGGCAGAACAGAACTTATCTTCATTTTTGTAAAATAAAAAGCAGCCCACAAGGTATGGGACTGCTTTTAACTTAAAGTTTACTCTATATTAATTATTTTAATTCCAGGGCGAACTTTCCAATATTGTTCTCGACTTTAGAAGGATATTTGCCAGAGAAGCAGGCTACGCAGAAATCTTCCCTGGGCAGGGAAGGCATCGATAGCATCCCTTCGATCGAGAGATAACCTAAGGAATCCACGCCTAAATATCTTCTGATCTCCTCGACCGACTTTGAAGAGGCGATTAGCTCCTTTTTGGTGGGCATATCTATCCCGTAAAAACAGGGGCGGATGATGGGAGGGGAACTTACCCTGAAGTGAACCTCTTTAGCTCCAGCATTTCTCAACATCCCTACTAATTTTCTACTGGTAGTCCCGCGCACGATCGAATCATCCACGATTATTATTTTCTTATCCTTTAATACCCCTTTAACCGGATTATATTTAATCCTCGCATCTAAATCCCTGATCTTTTGCTCCGGATGGATAAAAGTCCTGCCGATATAATGATTTCGGATTAAACCAACTTCAAATTTTATACCGGATTGTTCAGAATAGCCCAGGGTATGGGTATTACTTGAATCTGGAACTGCAATCACTATATCCGCATCTGCTGGCTGTTCTTTAGCGAGTTGATGGCCCAACCTTCTTCTGACCTTGTCCACATTTTCACCGAAGATCATACTGTCAGGTCGTGCAAAGTAGATAAATTCAAAAATGCAGAAAGCATGTTTAACTTTTTTAAAAGGTGAAAACGACTTTAACCCTTTATTGTTTATCAAAATAATTTCGCCCGGCTTTATATCCCTTACATATTTTGCTCCAATAATATCGAATGCACAGGTCTCAGAAGCAACCACCCAGGCATCTCTGAGCTTCCCTAAAGCCAAAGGTCTCCATCCGTATGGATCCCTGGCTGCTAATATAGAATCCGACGTTATGAAGACCAAGCTGTAAGCGCCACTCACCTGAGAAAGAGCATCCGCTAAGCTATCCTCGATCTTTTCTTTTTTAGAACGTGCAATCAGGTGTAAAATTATCTCACTATCGGTAGTGGTTTGAAAGATTGAACCTTCTTTCTCTAATTTTTTTCTCAAGCCTGTGGAATTGGTTAGATTTCCATTATGTCCTACTGCTAAGAGCTTATCCCCTTTATAAGTAATCTGGAGAGGCTGAATATTAGCTATAGTAGAAGAGCCTGTGGTGGAATATCGATTATGTCCGATTGCTATCTCCCCTTTTAAATCACCTAAAACCTCTTTACTAGCAAAGACTTCATTCACCTGTCCCATTCCCTTCAACTGGAAGAGCTTACTGCCGTCAGAGGAGACTATCCCGGATGCCTCCTGACCTCTATGTTGAAGGGCATAAAGCCCTAAGTAGGTCAGCTCTGCGGCTTTCTTTGCACGGTAGATAGCAAAGACACCACAATTCTCATGTAATAGATTCTCTATCATAACAATAAGGGTATTAAGTTATTCTATCTTTCCACGACTGTCAAGAATTTATTTATTATTCTCTGATAAAAGTAAAACTTCTGGAAATAAACATTGGAGAGCATAACCTTAGCATTATCTTTAATTCGCTAAAAACTAACGAACTAATTTTTAGTAAACCTAAAGATTAGCATTCCACAGTTCCCAATTTTATATAAAGCTCTGCTCCATATAATAAAAATCTAATTTAACAATACCATTATCCGTAGAAATTCTTAAACTCTATAAAACCTAACCCTAAATTATTAAAGATTAACTCTAAGGTTTGCTCTAAAACTGCCGATAAGAAAATCAAATTAAGAATGATGGTGAAATAGATTAACCTTTTTCGTGGAGGTAGATTTATGTTATTTTGGTCAACTATGCTTTTCCTCTTAGGTGTGCTGGCATTTCTG
>JAZDLB010000133.1:0-2098 GCA_043802565.1 Candidatus Zixiibacteriota bacterium
AGCCTCCCGTATAATTTTCTTGGACATTTTGGACTCGCCCTCCCTTCGGTCCACGAAGATAATCGGTATCTCCTTTATTTTGAAACCCTTTTTCCAGGCACGGAAGCTCATCTCTATCTGAAAAGCATAACCGTTCGAATGGATTCTATCTAAACCGATATTTTCTAAGACCTCCCTTTTAAAGCATTTAAACCCTCCAGTGCTATCTTTTACCGGCAGTCCGGTAACCCAGCGAGCATAAACATTGGCATAATAAGAGAGAATTAATCGGCTTATGGGCCAGTTTACCACATTTACACCTTTTATATAACGAGAGCCTAAGACTAAGTCTGCCTCCCGTATAGCACTGAGGAAATATGGTATATATGCAGGGTCATGAGAGAAATCAGAATCCATCTCGAATATATAATCGTAACCATTTTGGAGGGCATACTGAAAACCAGCTAAATAGGCAGTTCCCAGCCCGCTTTTTTTCACCCTCCGTATTAATTTTACTCTACGGTTTGTAGATATTATCTCCTCAACTATTTTGCCAGTTCCATCGGGAGAGTTATCATCCACTACTAAAACTTCTATATCCGGATCCTGTTTCAAAACTAAAGGGATGATCTTCCCGATATTTTCTTTTTCGTTATAGGTGGGTATGATCACTAAAGTCTTCATACTCTAAGACTCTCCTCTCTACGAGCCGTATCCGCCTGAGGCGGATTATCGGCTTTGCTTAAGCTTTCCAGCAAGGAAAAATCCTAATATAAAAATATAAAATATGGCTGTCAATAGACTGCTTGTTTTCCCAATCTTATAAGGTTTTGAATCATAGACTAATTTGATCTTATGTACCCCTTTATCTAAGGGAATTGCCCGGAAGATATAATCTGCTGTAAATATTTTAGTCTCCTTACCATCAACTATAGCTTTCCAGGAGGGATAATTATTTTCAGCTAGGACTAAAAATCCGGGAATATCGGTCTTGGCCTCAATCGTCAAACTGTTTATCTTATTCTCAATAATCCGTGCTGGCATTGAGACGCATGGCCATGCGTCCCTGCAAGTGTCAATTCCCGGGTCTTCCTCTAAGATTATGGTTTCACGATAATCAAAGTCAGGATCATTTAACCTTTTTAAGACCATATCTTTATTTTTAATAACTTCATATTTATAAACCATCCTGGCACGTGGAAGGTATTTGGGGTTTAGATAGAGATTTTTCCCTCCTGCACTATAAACCAGTTTATACCTGGAAGTATCCGGGAAGATCCCTCTAAACAAAAGATATTTTACATTCAGAAGGTCAAGCTTTGGACCCATAAGAAATCTCAGATACCTCTCACCAGCCTCCGCTTGAGTTCTGGCACTCTCTAAATACTCCTTTTCTGTGAACTCGTCATACCTTTTAAGCTCGTTCCCATGATAACCCTTAACCTCCTCAATCCCGTATAAAGCCAAGAAATTGCTCGACGGATAAGTACCTTCTAAGACCATCGTCCGGTATGGTTCCTTATCCTTTTTCAGATAATCGACAATCTGATCTTTCTGAAAATAGGTATGGTAATCAAAATTCTGAATGAATTTCGCATCCCACCTCCACAGGTCAAGGAAAAGAAGTATCCCCACCAGAAAAAGAAAATACCCTTTTTTTAATTTGTCCTTCAGGTACAGGTAGATACTTAAACATACTCCACTTACCAGAAGAAAAGTTATCCAGAAACCCCTGCTGATATTAGGCAGATTCAAAAGCATTACATCTTTTTTCTGAGGAAGGATATCTGAGTATAGAATAGCATTCCATAATGAAAGAAGCCCACCACCAGCTACGCTGAAAAGAAAAGCAAAGCCGAAAGTGATAAGGGCCAAAATCAAGAGGATTTTATTTATTTTTTTCTTCTCCTTTAAATCCTTTATCCCATTTATGATCTTCTCCAGCCCGAAAAGAGCCAGAACCGAGATGGAAAAAACCATAAGAAAAAGTATCAGCCCTGGAGCACGAAAGCTTTTTACCTGTGGGACAAAATGATAGAAAAGCCTGAAAATGGGAGTATGTGCCCCCAGGGAATAGATTAAAGCTAATAAAGAAAGCCCGGTAAAAAACCAGATCTTC
>JAZDLB010000134.1:0-3014 GCA_043802565.1 Candidatus Zixiibacteriota bacterium
TCTATGGATTTGAAAGAAATCCCTAATCTATTAAGAGTAATTATTGGTTATAAGGATCCAAACTTAGAGCAGGATGAGATTTTAGTTCTGGAGACCAATATTGACAATACTACTCCTGAAATTTTAGGGTATCTTTCTGAAAAGCTTTTAGAAAAAGGTGCTCTGGATGTTTTCTTTATCCCCGTATTCATGAAAAAAGGAAGGCCGGGAACTCTTCTATCGGTATTGTGTAATCCTGAAAAGTTAAATCAACTCTCCTCCATTATCTTCTCTGAAACCGGAACTATTGGTCTGCGGACTCAATTTCATCTCAGGAAAAAGCTTGCTCGAAAAATTGAGGTGGTTAAAACTAAATTTGGAAAGGCGAGGGTTAAATTAGTCAAAGATGGAGATAAAGTCTATATCTCTCCTGAGTTTGAGGATTGTAAAATTTTAGCGGGACGGAATAATCTACCGTTAAGAGAAATCTATAAAGAAGTTGAAAGAAGTTTTAGTTTTAAGGTAGGGACAGAATCCACCTAAGGCGGATTCTGCCCTCAAACAGATTCGAAGAAAAAAGAAATGAAAATAAAGGAATAGATTTTGGACAAGATTAGATTAAAAAAGAATGAGGATAAAAGGATTAAAGAAGGGCATCTGTGGATCTTCTCCAATGAGATAAATGAATCTTCAGAGGCAAAAGGGGAAGGGGAGCTGGTGGAGGTTGAAGATTATCGGGGGAATTTTCTGGCAAAAGGGTATTATAATCGCCATTCTTTAATTGCGATGAGAGTCCTGAGTTACAATAAAGATGAAACAATAGACCATGGTTTCTTTTTCAAACGGATGGAACAGGCTTTAAAATACAGGCAGAGGGTTTATCCTCAATTTTCTTCTTACCGGGTGGTCTATTCTGAAGGAGATTTTCTCCCTGGCTTGATCATAGATAAATATGAGAAAAATTTAGTCCTGCAAATTTTAACCTCAGGGATGGAAAGATTTGAGCAGGACCTAATTCAGGCTTGCGAAAATTTATTCTCTCCAGCACGGATAGTTTTACGAAACGATACCTCTTTCCGGGAATTAGAGGGACTGGTTCAGGGTGTGAAGATTTTGAAAGGAGATATTGAGAATCCTGCTCTGATCGAAGAGTTCGGTCTGAAGTTTTTTGTGGATTTAAAAGAAGGGCAGAAGACTGGTTTTTTCTTTGACCAGAAGGAAAATCGGCTTATGGGAGCTATCTATGCTAAAAATAGAAAGGTCTTAGACTGTTTCTGCTACACTGGTGCCTGGAGTATAGCCTCAGCTAAGAACGGAGCAAAAGGGATATTAGGGATTGATAGTTCCGCTAAAAGTTTAGAGCTTGCGCAGAAAAATGCGAAACTGAATGAGGTGGAAAAGCTCTGCACTTTTGTGAAAGGGGATGCTTTTGAGATTTTAAGAGGGTTGGTTCAAAAGGGTGAGAAATTCGATATGGTTATGCTTGACCCTCCAGCTTTTGTGAAAAGCAAGAGTAAACTGGTTGAAGGATTAAAAGGTTATAAGGAGATTAATCTTCAGGCTTTAAAGCTCTTGGATAAAGGGGGTATTTTGATTACCTGTTCCTGTTCTCATAATCTATCCAGAGACCTTTTTATGGAGATGATTAAATCATCCGCCAAAGATGCTCATAAAAATCTTCGCCTGATCGAATTTCGCAGCCAGGCAAAGGACCACCCGATCCTTCTATCTATGCCGGAGACGGAATATCTGAAATGCGCGATCTTAGAGGTGGTTTAATGTAGTGCGAGGCTTTTAGCCTCGCTTGGGCGACCCTGAAAGGGTCGCACTACGAATTTTTATATTTTTCGTAGCGCCCGACCGTCGTGTCGGGCGTTACGTTTTTAGATCCATCTTGATGGCAAGATGAGTTTACCGGATTGTAGGGGCGATCCGCCACAGGCGGACTCGTCCAGGTAATGGGGCTGGGTAACCCAGCCCCTACATTTTTTATCCGTCATTCGTCATCCGTTATTTATTCTCTCTTTAATATATTGATTGACAAATCTCCTGACGGTGCATATTATTTATTTCAACTGGTTACAAATTTTTGTAGTTTCCTGATTTATCAGGAGAGGGGAAATGATTGAATTCACAGCTGATGGAGAAGATTAAGCTGATTTTTGAAGCGGATTGTCTGCTTAATCTTTATAATCAGTTGTGAGGGTATTATTTAATGTAGCGGAGGTCTTCAGACCTCCAGAGTTAAATAAATGTAGTGCGACCCGTTCAGGGTCGCTCAGGCGAGGCTAATCCGTCTCTGGGCGGAGACGCACTACGATGGCATCCAGATGGATGCACTCCATAATTGGTTCGTAGGGACAGGGCTTGTGTCCCTGTCCGAAGAGAAAGGGCAAAAATGCAGTCAGGTCAGGGGACCAGAGTGCCACGTAGATGATAACTAAAAACTCTAACAAAAAGGGCTTATGAAAAAGTTAATCTTAATCTGGGCTTTGAGTTTAATTCTTTTATCCTCATTTTCGGTTAATGCTCAAAATGTTTCAAAGGACACTTCTCAAGTTGCTAAAGAGATTTTGAAACATCAAGAACAGATTGATAGTTTGAAAAAGGGAATTGAGGAGGTCAAAAAAGAAGGTTATGAAAAAGCTATCGAGGGTGCGAACAAAAGTATCTTTATTTCAACTCTAGTGGTTCTCTTTGTAACTTTACTCGCTATAGCAGTTGGTATTTTTGGATATTTTAGAATTAGGGCAATAAAAGAAGACTATACTGAACTTAAAAGACATCTTGAAAGGGATTTGGAAAGAGGAGAAAGAGAGATTGAAAAAGTTGAGGAAGAGTTTAAAGAGATAAAGAATAATGTGAGAGAAGAGTTTGAGGACATCAGGAAACTAAAAGAACAAGCTGAGACTTATGTAAGAAATATGGAAAATAAAATTAAAGAGATTGAAGTAAAAGAGAGATCCATAGAAAAAAGCAAATCAGAAGTTTCAGCCATGAGTTATTTCGTAGAGGGTAATGGGTTTTTCTATCAG
>JAZDLB010000135.1:0-7512 GCA_043802565.1 Candidatus Zixiibacteriota bacterium
TTTAAAATGTCTTTACCTAAAAGATGAATAACCTTAGCTTCAGTCCACCATTTTTTAAATTCATCTGGATTATCTCCATATCCAATTGCAGAGATATAATTTGGCAGAGCATCCACCCAGACATAGGTCTTTTGAGTAGAATCAAAAGGCAGAGTTATCCCCCAGGTAACTTTTTCACGTGAGATGGAGAAATCCTCTAACTCCTGTTTGAAAAGTCCCAGAGTTTCTTTCTTTTTCTCCTTTGGCAAAATCCTGATTTTATCTCCAGAAATAAGTTTTTCAACTATAGAAAGGAAAGATGAAAGTTTGAAAAAATAGTTTTTTTCTGAGACTTTCTGCGGAGGTTTTAGATGGTTGGGACAGAGTCCCTTCACTAAATCTTTCTCTGTGATGAATTTCTCACACCCCACGCAGTATAAACCAGTATATTCTCCAGGATAGACTATCTTTTGACCCTTTTCATCCTGAGCCTGATGAAGTCTTTTCAAAAGCTTTTCCACTGCCCGAATATGCCTTTCATCTGTAGTGCGCACAAAATAGTCATAGGAGATACAAAGCTTTTTCCAGGCATTTTTATAAAGCTGGCTATTCTTATCACAGAGCTCTTGAGGAGGAAGTTTCAATTTCTCCGCTTCCTCTGCCACCTTACTCCCATGCTCATCTGTGCCGGTTAAGAAAAAAACTTCATCCCCTTTAATCCGGTGAAAGCGAGAGAGGATATCTGCGGCGATGGTGGTATAGGTATGTCCGATATGTGGCTTATCATTCACATAATATATGGGGGTAGTTATGAAATACCTTCTTTTGCTTGTATTAGTCTTCAGCTCAGTCAAGATCTCCTCCTTCTACTAACTTTAAGAATTTGTAATCGTTTTAAACGGGCTGAACACCTCTTGATTTTTTTAACCTTTTTTTAAGTTCAGCCAGACCTACCTTTTGTTCCTCCCCATCCTCATGCTTCACCACAATATATTCTTTAAACAGGTTAACCTTCTCCACCACTCCTTCCCCTTTATCGGTCTGGAATTTTGAGCCAACCTTAGGATAGAGCACCATACTCTTTTCATAGAAATCTTTTTCGTAAAGCAAACAGCATAAAAGTCTGCCACAATTCCCGGAGAGCTTGGCTGGATTCAAAGACAAATTCTGCTCCTTAGCTATTTGAGTGGTTATAGGAGAGAATTCCTGGATAAAGGTGGTACAGCAAAGCTTCAGACCACAGCCTCCATAACCTCCTAATCTTTTGGCTTCATCCCTTACCCCGATCTGTCTGAGCTCTATGCGGGTCCGGTAAATTGAGGCTAACTCTTTTACCAGCTCCCTGAAATCTATCCTTTTCTCAGCGGTAAAGAAAAAGGTGAGTTTACTCCCATCGAATTGATATTCCGTATCCACTAACTTCATCTCTAAATTCCTTTCCTCAATCAGTCTTTGACACTCCTCTAAGGCTTTTCCCCCTCTCTCCTGATTTTCCTTCATCCTTTGTAAATCTTCCGGGGTAGCGAGTCTCAAAAGATTTAAAGGCTTTTCTATTAAGCCAGAAGGGTCATCTATCTCTATCTTTTTAACTAATTTCCCTAAATCCTCTCCTCTTTCTGCCTGAACTATTACATAATCCCCTAATTTAACTGAAAAGTTTTCGGGATTTAAAAAATATTGTTTTCTCGAACCTTTGAATTCCACTAAATATAGCTCCATTTCCATCTCCTTCATTTTCTCTCATTATATAATGATATTACGTAACCAGTTTTTCTCTCCTTAAACCTGAGGTTATCTTCCTTAGCTCAAATCCTAAGTTCAAAAGGGCTAACTTTAAATTAACATTCCTTAAAAGGTCTGCCTGAATTTTTTCAACAAGCTCTAAGGCAACCTGTAGTTCTTCTTTCCTTTTGAAATACTGGACCAAAGCTTTTATCTCCTTTTTCAGGTCCGGATTCAGGAACCTCTCTTCTTTTTGGGTTTCAAAAAAAACGTAGATATCTCTCAACAGACCTGAAAGAAAGGTTAAAAGCTCTAAAAGAGATTCTCTTTCATAATCCCTGAGGATTTGCTCTACGAACTCAACCAATTTTATTCTATCCTTATTATGAACTACCTTTAAGAACTCCACCCCATTGAAGCGAATCTCATCTTTACCTCCTTCAGCTAAGGAAAAAGCCATTCCTAAGCTCCCTTCTGAGAGTCTGGCATAATGAAGGGCTTTATCTCCGGAGAAATTAAAGATTTCTTCAAGTCTCCGGGCAATAAGCTTCTCTGAGATCCTCTTAAACCTTATCCTCTGACAACGAGATACTATCGTAGGTAAAAGTTTTTCCGGCTCAGAGCTTAAAAAGATTAAAAGAGAATCCCTGGGTGGTTCCTCTAAGGTTTTAAGAAAACAGTTCTCTGCGGCAAGTGACATCTTCTCTGGCATCTGCACTATCAAAACCTTATATCTACCTTCTACGGGAGTATATATTAGATTTTTCTGAGCGTTTCTCACTTCTTCTATGGAGATCGAGCCTGGTTTTTCGTATTTAACGATCTTATACGGATTGGAAAGTTTTTCCTCAATAAATTTAGTTCGGTTTTTCTGTTCCTCCTCCTCTTTTTCTTTTTTGCTTTTTTTACCTGAAGAAGGGGGTGGAAGTGGGAAGATTAAAGACAAATCCGGATGGATCAAACGGTTGATTTTCTTACAGGCTAAACATTCTTCACAGGAATCAAACCCACCTTTTAAACAATTGACCGCCTTGGCTAATTCAACCGCAGTAAACCACTTGCCAGTCCCGGGTGGACCTGTAAAAAGATAGGAGTGAGCTATTCTCTTCTCCTTCAAGGCACCCTGTAAAATCTTTTTAACAACTTCCTGATCTAAAATACCTTTAATGGCCATTATTTTAACCATTCTAAGGGGTCAAGCTGTTCTTTCCCCTTCCTTATCTCAAAATGAAAATTGTTTTCAGAACCATTTAACCGGGCAATGGTCTGAGCTCTCCCTACATTTTCACCTACCCCTACCAAAATCTCTTTTAGATTGGCATAAACTGTATAATAACCATCATCATGCTGGAGTATGATAAAGTTACCATAACCCCTGAGCCAGGATGAATAGACTACCCTGCCATCCGCTACAGCTTTCACCTCAAGATCTGAAGAAGGTGAGATATCGATTCCGGGATTAAAAAGCTTGGTATTAAACCTTGATTCCTTCTGCTCACCAAAACCTAAGACTACTCTTCCTGTAACCGGCCAGGGAAGCCTACCCTTTAAAGCCCGGAATAGGCCGGTTGGAGTCTCAACTTCTTTTTTGAACCTTTCTTTTTCTAAAGAGGTTAAAAGTTTTTCTATCTCTTTTGCACTTTTCTCTAATTCCTTAACCGATTGAAGATGGATTTCCTTTTCCGATCTAATCGTTTTCAGAAGTTTCTCCCTCTTGCTTTTCTCCTGATTCCTTTTCTTTTCCTCTTTATCCTTCTCCTTAATCAAAGAAGTTAGTTCCTTCCTTTTTGACTCTAAGGATTTTTTGTTTTCTTCTATGCTCTCAATCTCTTTTGAGATTTCCTGAATTAAGGTCTGATCCTGTCGGGTGACAAGCTTCATATATTTCAACCTCCTCATCAGATCAAGCGGGGATGAGGCCCCGGTGAGGATCTCATATTCCCTGAACCTCATATATTTATAAATATCTCTGAGGCGACACCCTAACTCCTCCCTTTTAGCCTGTAATCTTGCTTGAGATTTCCCCAAAAGCGTCTCCGTGGTTATAATATCTTTTCCCACCTTTTTAGATTTCTGATTAAGTCTTAAAAGTAGTTTATCTATAAGCTCAAGCTCTTCCTCTAAATTCTTTATCTCAATGAAAACCGAAGACTCTTTCTTGGAAAGTTTCTTTACCTTCTCTCTTTTTTCCTCTAACTCTTTTCTGATCTTCTCTAATTCATCTTTTTGTTCAGTGATTCTATCATCCAGACCTTGAGCCCGAGCTTTACATTTATTAGAAGAATATAATAAAATCCCTGAGCTTAAAAAAGAAAGAAAAAGGACGACGCTTAATTTAAAAAACAATTTCATCATACATCTTTTCCGCTGGGGCAGGGCAATTGCCCTGCCCCAGCCTGATATCCCTGCCTTACTGTATCAATTTAATTTTTTTCCACCGGATAAAAGCCCGGCAACTCCGCCTAAGAGAAATCCGAAGAAGACAAAGGCAATCGAAAGGGATAAAGGTAAAAAGCCAAGCTCGAATCCAAAATAAACAAAAAATCTGTGAAGTATATAAAGGATTAAAAGGCTAAAAAATGCGCACACTCCACCATGCATAATCCCTTCGAAAAGAAAAATCTTCCTTAAAAAACTTCTTTCTGCACCTAAAAGATTTAAAAGGGTAAGCTCCTCAGCTTTAGACTGGCGGATAGTTTTTAAGGTATGGATCATTAAAAACAAGGAGCCCGTAACTATCAGAATCCCTAAAACTAAGTTTATCCAGAGGAAGATTTCAAAAAGCCGATCTATTTTTTCTACCCAGAACTTTCCGTAGTCTGTCTCCTCCACCCCTTTGAGTTTCGCTATCTGGGAAGAGACCTTTTGCATCTTCTCTAAGTTCTGATAAGCTGGCTTTAATTTCACTACCCAGGAAGAAGGCAAAGGATTAGATTCCAGACCTTCTAAGATATCCTTACCGAAATAATTTTTAAGTTCCTGCAATGCTTTTTCTTTGGTGCGAAATATAGCACCCTCCACCCCTTCTATTTTTATTATTTTAGACCTCAGCTCCTCGTTCTCTTTGTCTGTTAATCCTTCAACTAAATAGACATCGATTTCCATTCTCTGTTTTACCTTCTGGGTGAAGGTGTAAAGATTATAAGTAATTAATAGAAAGATGCAGAAGATCAGAAAGAAAAAAGTATTGACGAAGAAAGATACAAAAGCAGAGCCTTTTTCCCTGAAAAACCCGGCAAACGACTCCTTTAACCAGAAAACTAAGCTCATCTTCTTATCTCCCCATTCTCTAACTGGATTATTCTCCCTTTGAAATTTCTGACAAGGTTAGTTCTATGGGTAGCTAAAAACACGGTAGTGCCTTTAAAATTTACCTGTTTAAAAAAGTCGAGTATCTCAGAGGAGAAGTTTTCATCTAACCCTCCGAAAGGTTCATCCCCTAAAACTATCAGAGGCTCGTTTATCACTGCCCGGGCAATTGCCAATTTTTTCCTTTCCCCGGCTGAAATCTCTTCTGGTAAAAATCCCCTTTTGGAGTAGAGGTTAAAAGTTCCCAAAAGCTCAGCTACTTTCGATTTAATATATTTTTCATCTTTACCCAAAATCCTCAAAGGGAAAGCTAAGTTCTCTTCTAAGGTTTTCCTCTTTATAAGTTTTAAATCTTCGAACACCAGACCCAATTTCCGCCTTAAATCCGAGACCCTTTTTTTATCTTTTTCCAGAGTACTGCATCCATCTATGAAGACCATACCTGAACTTGGTTCCTCCTCCATCCAGAGAAGCTTAAGTAAAGTGGTTTTCCCAGCCCCGTTCGGTCCAACCAGGAAAAGGAATTCTCCCTTTTCTATTTCCATATCTATGTTTTTTAAAGCGATTTTATACCCTTCATAGATTTTAGTGATACCCTGTGCTTTTATAATAATATCTTTCATTTAATTACCTTTAATTAGACCAGACCTTCTCTAATTTTTTTGCAGATTTTGTCAAATCGACCGCTAAATTTATAGCTTTAATCATCCCTTCTGGGTCTGCTTTCCCTTTGCCAGCGATATTCAAGGCGGTACCGAAATCCGGAGAGGTGCGAATGATTGGAATACCAACTGTTAGATTAACCGAGCTCCCCACTCCGTTTATTTTCATCGGAATAAGTCCTTGATCATGATACATTGCCACTATACAATCGAACTTTGATGAAAGCTCTTTATTGAAAATCGAATCAGCCGCAAAAGGTCCAAAGGCTTTTATATCTCTTTTCTGAGCTTTTTTTATAGCAGGAAGAATTGCTCTTTTCTCTTCTTTTCCGAAAAGACCTTCCTCTCCCGAATGAGGGTTTAAAGCACAAACAGCGATTTTGGGTGATTTTGTTCGGAATAAAAACCTTAAAACTTTATCTAACAGCTCAATCTTTTCAAAAACTTTTCGAGAATTGATCTCTCTGCTCACTCCGGCTAAAGGTAGGTGGGTGGTAACCAAAATCAGCTTTAAATCCTCTCTTATAAACATCATCCCGAATTTTGTAGAAGCAGTAAGGAAAGCGATCATCTCAGTCTGACCCGGAAAATCATAACCAGCTAATTTTAGCCCCTTCTTGGATAAAGGTGCAGTTACAATCCCATCTATCTCCTGGGCTAAAGCGAACTGAACTGCATAAACTAAGGATGTGGCTGCCATACTTCCGGAGGTCTTATTTACTTTTCCTGTTTTAACCTTTTTATAATCTAAATCGGTGCAATGTAAAACATTTATAACCTTTACATCTTTATTAAGTTCTTTTACTGAATAGACTTGATTTAATTTATAACCCTTAGCGTATTTATTTATCGTCTCAGAGAAAACATCTTTAGAACCAAAGACTAAAGGAATACAAACTTTTTTAACCTGTGGATTTATAATCGATTTAACTACCACCTCCGGACCTATTCCAGCCGGATCACCCATAGTGATTCCTAAAATTGGCAATCTTTTCATATCGAAACCAACTTATAGAAAATTTCAAAAAATCGCAAGATAAAATTAAACTGTGGGGGTGGGGTCACCATACTGGGATAGGAGTTGTACCCCATCCCCGGGCAGGAGTACGACTCCTGCCCGAGCCGAGGGAATTGGTCGATTTTCATTGCGAGTCCACCATAGGTGGAACAACGAAGCAATCCGTCTCAGTTAAAGTAAATTTTGCTTTTCGTCCGAATTTTTCATCAAGACCCAAAATCGGGGATCCGCAGGATTGGTGTCTTCAAAAACGAAGAAAAGGTCTCCGTGATCGTCGTCCGCCTCAGGCGGACTGACCCGACGGAAAAACCTCTCCTTAAAAAGGAGAGGGTGTTTATTTTCCTCCCCTCAAAGTGGAAGGCAGGGTGGGGTCAACCTCTCTGTCTAACGAAAAAAAACGTCCGACGTCCGCCTGAGGCGGATCGGACGTTACGGTTTTTTTGTAGGGGCAGACCTGTCCTACGGTGGCTACGCCAGACGTAGTCTCCGCTATAGGAAAAGGGTTGCGCTACGAGACAATCTATATATTTTGTATGGAGGTCTGAAGACCTCCGCTACAAAAACCTGGTTATTTTAAAGGAATGAAGGGGAATTAAAGATTAACCCCCAAGAAAACCCTAATCCTTCATCGACTCTAAGAACTTGGCGTTGTTTTTAGTTTTTCTTATCCTGTCCAATAAGAACTCCATAGCCTCAACTGAGTTCATCTCATTCAAGAATCTCCTCAAGATCCAGATCTTACTCAACTCCTCCTCCGTTAAAAGGAGCTCTTCTTTTCGGGTGCCTGAACGGTTGATATCCATAGCCGGAAAAATCCTGCGA
>JAZDLB010000136.1:0-2439 GCA_043802565.1 Candidatus Zixiibacteriota bacterium
CTGACCTACAAGGATAAAAAAAATGAGGTGCGGATAAACTCTTTAAGTTTCATTCCTGAAAACTTAAATGGCGTTGGGTTGGATTACCCTCATCTGATAAGAGCAATTTTAAGAGACAAAGACCTCTTAGGTTATTTCCCGTTTTATGATTGGGGAAGATACCCTATCACCGCTATCTTTACCTGCAAGGGGTGTACTCAAAACTGCACTTCCTGTGGTGGCTCTTCCTTTGCCTATTCCAATTTCTATCTAAGAGATAAGCCGGCTTTTCGAGATCCGGAGTTAGTGGTTAAAGACTTGAAGAAGATCTCCTTTTTCTTCAAGGGACCAATTTTCCTCTTAGGAGACCTGCTTCAGCCAGGAGAAAACTATGCTTATAAGATTTTGAGCCTGCTCAAAAAAACAAAGATAAAAAATCAGGTGGTGATAGAATTCTTTGACATCCCCCCTGAAAAATTTTTATATCAAATAGCTCAAACCATCCCAAACTTCAATATCCAGATCTCAGCCGAATCCCACGACCCTCTGGTCCGATCTTCTTTTCAGAGAAATTATGATAATTCTGCTCTGGAAAAATTTATTGAACATTCTTTAAAAGCCGGCTGTAGAAAATTCGACCTTTTCTTTATGATCGGGCTTCCCCATCAGACCTATGACTCTGTGTTAGAGACTATAAAATACTGCGATTATCTTTTAGATAAATTTAATTCTCAAAAAAGGCTTTTTCCTTATATCTCGCCCTTAGCTCCCTTCCTTGACCCGGGCAGTCTAATTTTCGAAAATCCTGATAAATACGGATATAAGCTCATATTTAGAACCTTGGAGGAACATAGAAAAGCCTTAGAAAGCCCCAGCTGGAGATATATGCTCAATTACCAGACCGAATGGATGAGCCGGGAGGAAATAGTCTCTTGCACCTATGATGCCGCATCTAAAATGAATTATATTAAATATAAACACAATCTGCTTAATGAGAGAACCTATAAAGAGATAGAAAATAGAATAAGAACAGCGGTCTTGGTAATGAGAAAAATTGACAGGATGATCGAAGAGGGGAATAACCTAGACGAAGCTGAGCTTAAAAGACTTAAAGCTCAAACAGATTTAACCTGTGATTCAACCCTCTGCGAAAAGAGCGAATTAGAATGGCCCTTACGTTTTTTCCAGGGAAATTTGCAGAAGTGGATGTTAAAATATGCTTTTTATTTTCTAACTCTGCTTAATTTTTTAAGAAAACCTTTCTCCAGACATAAAAGATAAGCCTGAATAAAACAGTTAAAAGCAATACCGCTCCAGAAAAATAAACTAAAATCTTATTTAAAATCCCCTTTTTATATTTAAAAAGAAATTTGAAAAAACTCAAATGAGCAGATGCTATCATTTCGGGTTTAACCTTCTGAGTTGAGCCTCCTTTATAATGAAAAGTTTTAGCCTCAGGGAAAAAATAAAGTTTCCCTCCACTCTTTTTTATCCGGTAACATAAATCCACATCATTAAAAAAGATTGGGAAGTTCTCATCTAAAACTCCTACCCTTTCTAATATCTTTCGACGTAGAAGCAAGCAGGAGCCCATTGGTTGGTCAACCTCTCTTGAGGTTTGAAAATCAAAATACCCCATCCTCCATCTCCCGAAAAGTCTACTTTTCGGGAAAAGAAAACTCAAGCCTGAAATCTCCCAGAGGAGAATTGAAAAATCCGGGAACTCCCTACCAGAAGGCTGAATGGTGCCAGTTAGATTCAAAAGCTGAGGTCCCAGAGCATCAATTTCTTTATGCTCCTCCATAAAATCAAGCATTAGTTGAAGGCATTTTTCCTTCAACTCCACATCTGGATTTAAAAGTAAAATATACTCACCTCTGGCAATTTCTATCCCTTGATTATTCCCCTTAGCATAACCTAAATTTTTCTGATTACAAATTAGTTTAACTTCTGGTCCGAATCCCTTAATTATTCTTATAGTTCCATCGCCAGAGGCGTTATCTACTATTATCACCTCTAAATCTATCGAACCCTTATTCTTAAAAATAGACTTCAGGCAGTTTTCGATAAACTCTTCGCTGTTCCAGGTAACGATGATAATAGAAAGCAAAAGCATAAACCTGCTCTTTTATTAATATATTAAAGATTCAAGCCAATGGTTTGTTCTTAAGACCCGACTAAAGTCGGTTAGAACCGGTTCGTTCCCCGACCAGGTTTGTTCCCAGCCACTTCAGTGGCGTAATAGAAAGTAAAGGTATAATTATTCCTTCACCGCTACGTCAAAAAGTTGAGCCAGCTTTGAAGTCAGATATTTTCTCTCGAACTTATTTAATTCAACTGTCTTAGCCTTCAAAAATGATTTCCCAATTTCAAATTCTCGATAGTAGTATAAGATTGCTTCTTCTATTCCTGAAATATTTTCTGGGGAAACGACCTTGCTGGCGTTAAATGATTCAATTA
>JAZDLB010000137.1:0-15071 GCA_043802565.1 Candidatus Zixiibacteriota bacterium
TAAGATCCTGATCGCATTGGCTAAGATAAAAAGTGCGATGATGATTAGAGTTAAAACACCTGCACCTGCCATAACTCCTCCTTTTAAGTTTAGAAGTTTAAAAGTTCAAACTTCATATTTTGGTTACTTTCAGCATTAAATTCTCTATCCCGATAACTTTCACCTTTTCACCTTTTTCTATCCCACCCGTAGAAAGGTCACATTCTGCCTTCCATATCTCACCGTGAATGAAAACATAACCTTCGGGCTTAATCTCTGTTCTTGTTACACCGATCATCCCGATCATACCTTTATCTCCGGTTGTGACTTTTTTCATCTGCGCTTTTATCCCTAATCCAACCGCGAAGATCAAAAACAGAGCAGTCCCCATTACCACGGTGAGAACAACTACTAAAGAGACGCGCATATAAGGTTCAGGTGAATTTATAAGCATCAAAGAGCCTAAGATCATAGAGATTATACCTCCTATAGTTAAAAGCCCGTGGCTAACTACCTTTACTTCAGCAATAAATAAAATCACTGCTAAGATCATCAGAAGTATGCCGGCATAGTTAATTGGCAGGGTCTGAAAGGCAAAAAAGGCTAAGATCAAACAGATCCCCCCCACAACTCCAGGCAGAATTGAGCCAGGATTAGAAAGCTCAAAGAAAAGTCCCCACATCCCCAGAGTGAAAAGGATATAGGCGATTGTAGGATTGGAGATGGTCTCCAAGATTTTATCCTTCCAGCTAATTTCAACTCTTCTCACCCCTGCACCCTTAGTATTTAAAATCTTCTCGCCTGAGGGTAGATTTACTTTTCTTCCATCTATCTGGTCTAACAGTTCCCTTAAATTGTTAGCCACTAAATCTATGACACTATCCTTAAGAGCCTCATACTCGGTTACTGAAATACTCTGCCTTACCGCTTTTTCAGCCCATTCCGGATTTCTGCCTCTTTTATTAGCTATGGTTTTGATATAGGCTACTGCATCGTTGGTAACCTTTTCCTGCATAGTCGAATCTATCTGTCCACCGATACTAACCGGATGTGCCGCACCTATATTAGTCCCGGGAGCCATAGCTGCGATATGAGCGCTTAAAGTGATGAAAACTCCGGCGGAGGCGGCTCTGGAGCCAGATGGAGCCACATAGACTATAACCGGTACCTCAGCATTCAAAATCTTTTTAGTTATCAAACGGGTGGATTCATCTAAACCTCCAGGGGTATTTAATTCCACCACTAATGCCTCAGCGCTATCTTCTACTGCTGAATTTATTACTTCTCCAATGATCCTGGCAGTGATCGGACCAATGGCTCCATCTATAGTGATTAAATATACTCTTTTATCCGAATTTGGATCCTTAGGACTGGCTGAAAAAAGTAAACTGGTAACTGATAACAAGATTATGAAGATACATACAAAGACTCTTTTTTTCATAAAAGCTCCCTCGTAAATTTAATATCTTGATTATAATATCTAAATCTTTTAAAAATAGCAATAAAAATTATTTCCCTCTCCTTTTTAAGGAGAGGGACTAAGGGTGAAGTTGGTAAAAGTGTCAGGAGGCAACTCCTGACAACAATCGCGAAAACTTGCCAGGTCGGGGGAACCTGGCAAGCACTGATGAGGTTCCGTAGAACCCGACTAAAGTCGGTTTGAACTGAAGATATGCATTTTCAGTTCATAGCCACTTCAGTGGCGTAGAACGTTTCGGCATCCGCACCATAACCACAAGTTGGATTTTGGGTTTCATGGAATTTTTGACCCAAGTGGGTATGCCGCAATTTATATTTTCTCTTGCTCAGTGAGGATGTTATCATCCTCGCTTGGGAAGGAGAGAAATGTAGGGGTTCAATCCGCCTCTGGCGGATGAACCCCTACATTTTTTTTCTTTTATTCGTTATCCGGCATCCGTCATTAGTCATTTTCTTATTAGACCATCTGGCAGATTTGTTTTTTTACTCCATGATATTTAGGCAGATAGACTATGAAAGCTGTTCCCTGACCCAATTTGCTTTTGCACTCTATTCGACCATTTAGGTTGTTGACTATCCTCTGGACAATAGCCAAGCCTAAGCCAGTACCACTCTTTTTGTTGGAATAAAAGGGAAGAAAAGCTTTTTGCATCTGTTCTCCGGTCATCCCTTTACCCTGGTCGACGATAGTCAGAGGAATTAAAAGGTCATCGGCTGAGCTCTCTTTTTGGTAATTTAAAAAGATTTCCAGATCAGACTGCCGGGTAGTTATTAAAAGTTCGTTTCCCTTTTCCTCCATAGCTTCTAAGGCATTAACTAAGAGATTTATAAGGAGCTGTTTGAGCTGGTTTTCTTCGGCTAAGATGTAAATCGGGGAATCATCTAATCTCTTTCGTATGCTTATTCTTTCTTGATAGGAAGGATGTTTTTTTACGATCTCAATAACTTCATCTACAACTCTTTTTAATTCTACCCTCCCCAGGGAAGTCTCTCCTGATTTGGCATATTGAAGAAATTCCTTTAAGATCGTATTTAACCGACTGCTTTCTTTGAGGATTAATTCCAGAAGCTTTTGATTTTCTCCTTCCAGCTTCATTTCGTTTTTCAAAACCTCTACCGAGCCAGATATAGAGGCCAGAGGGTTTCTGATCTCATGAGCAATACCGGCTGAGAGCTCTCCTACTGCGGCTAACCTGTCTTGAAGCCGCATCCTCTCCTCGATTTTTTTAGCCTCGGTCAGGTCTTGAAACACAGCGATAACTCCCCTTTTTTTTGAATTTTTCCCCTCAAGTATAGAGGTACTTATGCCCAAAGGGATTTTTTGCCCCAGACGATTCTGGACGTATAGTTCGCTCCGGGAGTCAACCTGTTCTGAACTTAAAGCCTGTTCTAATTTGTCGCATAGCTCCGGCATCCTTTTGTGGAAGACCTCATAAAAATTCCTGCCTTTTAGTTCTTTAGCTTGGTATCCTAATATCTCCTCAGCGGTCTTATTGTAATAGATTATCCTACCTAGAGTATCTATGGTTATAAGTCCACTGTGCATGTGCTGAAGGATATCGTGTGTGTCCATCTTCATACGGTCCAATTCCAAAGATGCCAGAAAAAGCTCCCGTCCTTTTGTTTTCAGACGTTGCGCCAAATATCCGCTCAATAAAGCTATTAGATAAAAAGAGCAAAGGTATAGGAATATCTGATAAAAATCTGAATCACTTAGTAAATAAATGTTTTTTATCCAGTTGACCGAGAAAATGTTTTTTACAGAAAGGGGATTTCCCAGGATAAGAGTGGAGGCAAATCCAAAACTGGCTAAAGTAGCTATGAGTAATACACCTGCCAGATTGTAAACCAGGCTGGCAGAGACTATAGTTAATAGGAAAAGTATGGCAAAAGGACTTTCGGCCTTGCCACTGGCGGCCATTATTCCGGTCTCGACTAACACTTCAAAAATTAACTGAAGAGCGATGACACTTTTAAACAGGATCTCAGACTTAAGTCGTTCTTTGAAAAGTAAAAGGATAAGGAAAATAAAAGTTATCAGACTATAGCTAAAAAAGGGCAGGAAAAGTTCTTTTGAAACTTTAAAATATAAGATCACCACTAAAAGGATGAAGATATAAATAAATAGACGAAAGAAAAGGGGAAGAGAAATCTTAGCCTGTTCCGGTATTCTCTTTTTAGGGTTCATCTTAAGCTAAAAAAGTTATGATTAAAAAACGCCCCGGCATTATCCGGGGCAGAAGGTAATTGATTATCCAACCGATTGTTTTTTTAACTAATCTTGCCAATAATGTCAAACATAGGTAGATACATAGATATAAGAATGCCACCAACTATTACACCCATAAAGATGATCACAACTGGTTCAATTATGGAGGTAATAGCAGAAACAGCTGCATCCACTTCCTCCTCATAGAAATCAGCTATCTTATTGAGCATATCGTCCAAGCCACCGGTTTTTTCACCCACGGAGATCATCTGGGTTACCATAGGAGGAAATACCCCGGTTTCTTTTAAAGGCTGGGTTATAGTTTCACCTTCTGCGATGGAGATAACTGATTTTTTAATAGCGTTCTGAATGACCTTGTTACCAGCGGTTTTGGCAGTGATGTCCAGAGCTTCCAGTATCGAGACACCAGAAGAGAGCAGGGTTCCAAGGGTGCGGGTAAATCTGGAGATTGCGCTTTTTCTGAGAAGCTCACCGATTAAGGGTAACTTCAAAAGGATTTTGTCAATCAATAAATGGCCCTTATCGGTACGGCTATAAAATTTAAAACCAATAGCTAACAAAACTAAAAATATCAGTCCAGTTATAAAGTTACTTCTCAGGAAATGACTTAATCCCAGGACAAATTTAGTTGGTCCAGGTAGTTCAGCTCCTAATCCGGAAAACAACTTGGCAAAAACGGGCACGATAAAAGTAAGCATTGCCGCGGTAACTCCAATAGCCACGATAAAAATAACAGAAGGGTAGATCAAAGCGCCTTTTACTTTTCTCACTAAAGCATCAGCTTTCTCTCGATAGGCAGCTAACCTTATGAGGATGGTATCTAAGGCTCCTCCGATTTCACCGGCATCCACCATATTGACATAGAGATCATCAAAGATTTTCTTATGTTTGGACAGAGCTTCAGCCAAGGTTGTGCCGGCTTGAACACTTTCTTTAACCTGTCCAATCACTTTTCTTAATTCGGCTGATTCGCTTTGCTGAGCTAATATCTCCAGGCATTGAACCATAGGAAGTCCTGCCCCGATCATAGTGGCGAATTGTCTTGTGAATCTGGAGATTTGTACTTTTTTTACTCTTTTCATGCCAAAGCTGAGTTTGATGCTGGATGGTTTTTTTATCACCGAAGATACCAGGATCTTATTGCTACGCAAAAGTTTTTCCAGCTCATTTCGATCTTTGGCTTTAAGTTCTCCGGACACGGTCGTCCCGGCTAAGGTCTTCCCTTTGTATTCAAAGATAGGCAATTTAATCCTCCTTTATATCAGTAAAGTCATGCGAAAGTAGAGATCTCCTGTTTTTTGGATACGATCTCGTTTAGCTCTTGCGTGTTGGAACTTCTTCCCATGGCATCTCCAATGGTTATCTTATGGGTGAGATAAAGCTCGGCTAAAGATTGATTCATAGTTTTCATACCATATTTCTGTCCAGCCTGCATCATCGAATAAATCTGATGGATTTTGTCATCCCGGATCAAAGCCCGGATAGCTGGAGTGCAGACCATTACCTCTAAAGCTAAGGCTCTGCCACCACCTATCTTAGGGATCAATTGCTGAGTTACCACTGCTTGCAAAACAAAAGAAATGGTTACCCTTACCTGTTCCTGTTGATTAGTAGGGAAAACGTCGATTATTCGGTTCATTGATTCAACACAGGAGTTGGTGTGTAAAGTGGCAAAGGCTAAATGTCCGGTCTCAGAGATATTTAATGCTGCCTCCATTGTTTCTAAATCTCTCATCTCACCTATCAGGACAACATCCGGGTCTTCTCTTAAAGCGTATTTTAAAGCAGAGGCAAAAGATGTGGTATCCGAATATACTTCCCTCTGGTTTATCAGGGCACAGTTATGGCGATGTAGATATTCTATCGGGTCTTCAATGGTGATTATATGACAGTGTCTTTCTTTATTTATTTTGTCGATAAGAGCGGCTAAGGTGGTTGATTTACCCATACCAGTTGGCCCGGTGATTAAGACTAAGCCCCGTGGTATATTGGCAAATTCGGTTATCACCTTAGGTAGTCCCAGTTCTTCAAAACTGGGTATGCGGTGCGGGATCATACGTAGAGCCACTGCCACGTTTCCTCTTTGCATAAACACGTTACATCTGAACCGGCTGAGGTTTTCTATTCCGAAAGAAAGGTCTAATTCGCTTTTTTCCTCAAATTTTTGTTTTTGTTTTTCACTCATTATAGAATAAGCAAGCTTTTTGGTATCTTCTGGAGTCAAAAAGTCATAATTGGTTTTTATTAGTTTGCCATCAATCCTCAATTGCGGTGGACTACCTACAGTCAGATGAAGATCAGAGGCATTCTTTTTGACCATCGATTCTAAAAGTTCTCTTAAACCTACCATAGGTTCTCCAGGTTTTACTTATGTATTAAATTAACCAAATAAATGCTCCGGGTTATTCTTTTACTATTATCGACTTTAAGGTGAAATTCTTTATTAAAACTGGGATAAAACAGGGGAGTAATTTATTCCATCCTGGTCTTGTCTCCTGACCAGGCAAGTCGGCTTCGTGGGGTGAAGATATCAGATGGCAACAATAGGAGTGAGGCAAGGGCACTTTTAGAGATTGCCCTTGCCTCCTCTTTTTTATTTACAAACTTGGCTCAAAAGATTAGATTTCAATAGGCTTTAACTTATAGTCGTTATGAACCAGAGAAAAGTTGCCCTGTTTACAGTAGGATGTAAGCTAAATCAATACGAGACAGAATGGATGGGCGAGAGCTTAGAGAAACTCGGGTTTAAGAGGGTAAATTTCTCCGAGCAAGCAGACTTATATATAATCAATACCTGCACAGTTACGGCTCAAAGCGATTATTCCTCCAGGCAGGCGATTTATCGAGCTTTTAGAAGGTCCCCTAACTCTAAGATTGTAGTGGTGGGTTGCTATTCAGAAATCGAGCCAGATTTTCTAAAAAAATTGCCTGGAGTCATTTTAGTTTTGGGAAATGAGAAGAAGAAAAGAATCGGTGAGATTATGCTGGAAAGATGGTATAATCAGAAACCAGAGATTAGAGAAAAAAAAACTATAATCACCAGCCGGTTTAAACATACCCGTGCTCTGGTGAAGATTCAGGATGGATGCAATCAAAGTTGTGCCTATTGCATTGTACCTAAAGCCAGGGGTAAGGAAATATCCAGAAATGTGAATGAAATTATTCAAGAGATAAAGGGTTTAAGGGATCAAGGGTTCAAAGAAGTGGTTCTGACCGGGGTGCATATCGGTAAATATTTTTCCAGAACGGATCCATTCGGACCGGGTGGTCTTAATCTTTCTGGTCTTTTAAAAAGGATTTTGACTGAGACCAAGGTGGAAAGGATTAGATTGAGCTCGATTGAACCCGGAGAGTTAGATGACGAATTGATAAAGCTTTTAGTTGAGAATAAAAGACTTTGCCGGCATCTGCATATACCTTTACAGGCTGGCAGTAATGAAATACTCAAGAAAATGAAAAGAAATTATAGGGTGGAGGAATACCGCGATTTGATGCAAAGTGTTAATAAAAGAGTAAAGGATATTACCCTGGGTGCAGATGTGATGGTTGGTTTTCCAGGAGAAAAAGAAGAGGATTTTGAAAAAACCTGTGAATTCATTTTATCCTCACCCTTTGCCTATCTGCATATCTTCAGTTATTCAGATAGAAAAGGGACTTTAGCCTCCGAGATGCAGGATAAAATTGAGCCTAAGGTGATTCAGAAGAGAAGTAAGCTTCTTCATCAGATAGGGAAGGAGATCTGGGAAAAACACTTAAACAATTTTATGGGTAAAAAACTGGAGATTTTGGTGGAAAGCAACAAAGATAAGAACTCTGGCAAGTTGATCGGGTTAACCGATAACTATCTCCGTGTGCTGATAGCTGGTAATGAAAATTTGAAAAATCAGATATTACCGGTCAAGGCGATTGGAAGGGAAGATAAATATCTGACAGGGGAAATCTTTAATGGATAGATACTTTACTCAGATAAAGCTAACTCTTTCTCAGTCTTTGTCCGAACTTTTAGGAAATTTTATGGTGGAAAATGGCTGCCGGGGTTATATCATAGAGGAAGATAAAAAGGACAGGGTTATATTGAAAGGTTATCTTAGAGAAAGGAAAAAGGCAAAGGTTTTAGTTGAGAAAATTTACAAATATGCTGAATCGTTGATTGGTTTTCATAAAGAAAACTTAGAGATTAAGGTTGAGCTAAAAAGAATAAAAGAAGAGGACTGGTCAAAAGGATGGAAAGAAACCTTTAAGCCGAATGAAGTAACAGATAAAATTGTTATAAAACCAGGCTGGATCAAAAAAAGATTTCCACATAAAATAGTGATTGAACTTGAGCCAAAGATGGCTTTTGGAACCGGAGAGCACTCCACTACCAAGATGTGTTTGAAGGCATTGGAAAAATATATTAAACCTGAGGACAAAGTTTTAGATTTAGGAACCGGAAGCGGGATTTTGGCAATAGCTTCTGCTAAATTAGGAGCATCGCATACTCTGGCTCTGGATATTGATGAAGAGGCGATTAGTAATGCCAAAGAGAATATAATTAAGAACAAAGTGCAAAAAGTCGTGGATTTAAGATTGGGGACCTTAGAGGATTCTATTCCAGATGACTATTTCAATCTAATCCTTGCTAATTTGACTAAAACTCAGATGATAGAGCTTTTTGATAGTATGAATCGGGTTTTGAAAAAAAAGGGAATTCTTATCTTATCCGGGATTCAAATAGAAGAGAAAGGAGAGATGGAAGAGTACTTTTGTTCAAAAAATATTTTATTAAAGGAGACTCTTTCTGATAAGGAGTGGATTGGTTAGGTTATACAAATGATATGCCGATTCCAATTTTCAAAGGTATTAATTAAGAGAGGAGATAGATGATTACTTATTTTTATGTTGAGCCAAAAAATGTAGACAAAAATTTTCTAAAGATCGAAGGGGAGGAGGCTAAACATATCTGTCAGGTATTGAGAAAAGGTGAAGGAGAGATTATTGAGGTAGTGGATGGCGAAGGGATAAAATATCAGGTCCTGATTACCAACACCGGTAGAGATTGGGTGCAGGGTAAGATTCTTACCCAGATCAGAAAAGAGAATGAGCCTTTAACTCATCTGACATTAGCTCAGGGCTTGATCAAAGGGGTGAGAATGGATTTTTTAGTAGAAAAGATTACAGAGATTGGAGTCTCTTCTATCATACCTCTTATAACTGAAAAAAGTGTTGTTAAATTAGAAAAAGATAAAAGAGAGATGGCGAGGTTAAATCGGTGGAAAAGGATAGCCATCAGTGGGATGAAACAATCTTTACGTTCAAAGCTACCGGATATACAAAAACCGATCTTAGTTCAAGAGCTTTTAGCTAAGATTAAGGAATATGATTTAGCTCTTATAGCCTGTCAGACCAAAAGGTCAATCCGCCTCAGGCGGATAAAAGAGATTTTTGGAGCAAAAAAAAGATTAAAGAAAATCTTGCTTTTGGTTGGTCCGGAAAGTGGATTTACTCAAGAGGAGTTAAACCTATCTTTACAATCCGGTATAATTCCAGTTTCCTTAGGACCAAGAAGACTTCGTTCTGAAACTGCTGGCATTGTCTTTTCATCTCTGGTATTACATGAACTGGAGGATTTGGGATAGTTTTTTTATTAATGTAGGGGAAGGCTTTAGCCTTCCTTTTTTAGCTTGTCCTACGGATCCGTCTCCCGGAGAAGGGTCGCACTACGAAAGCTAAATGGAGGTCTAATCCACTAAGCCAGGTCTTAACATTTTTCACTGGGGCACAAACCAGGTATAAAGATTTTTTCGGGCTAAGATAAGCCACAGTGCAAAAGGGATGGAGTAATTCAAAAGGGTGAGGATAAAATATAAGGCAAAAGCAGGGCTGGCAGGGTTCTCAATCCGCGTGTGAATTAAAAAAAGGATTTCAGCTAATAATATCTGCCAGAGGAAGATCAAGAAAAGTCCCAGGGAAAGTTTTTTTAACATTTCTTTAGGTTTTAGCCCTCGGGTGATTAAGATAAGGGAGATGAAGGGTAAGAAGTTATAAAATAAAGGGACTAAGAGAGGAGAAAGGATTAGTTCTATTCCGAAAAGTCTAAGAAGAGGAGGGACTATAGAGTTGAAGAATAGAAAATAATAATATTCCCCTTTCCAGTGCCAGAGGGCAAACAAAATCAAAGAAAGTGCGATAAATTTTAAGATAAAAGGTAAGAGTTTCTCTTTCATCTAATGTCCTACGGATCCGTCTTTCGGATTGACTAAAATTTCTCAGATTTAACAATTATCTCTATCCATAGAATCCAGGCACTAAGTATGATCAAGATCAAAGCCACCTGCCAGAAATAGAGATGTAAAAACTCAAATGTATCCGGTCGATAGTTAGAGATAGCTGTTATAAAAACCATCCTGAAAATGTTGACCAGAAATATAAATGGAATACCTAAAAGGATACCCCAGAGCTTCTTTTTAAAACTGGCTGGATAAGCCAACAGAGCCGCCAGGAAGATGACTATCTCGTGTAGCCCAGTGCACTCGGGGATAACCGTAACCGAGAAGTTTTTTAGACTTAAAAACTCCTCTCCAATCTCTGCCCCCATTCCCAAAAGATTTAAAATCAGACCAGTTAGATAAGTAGTGACTATTATCAGTTTTTGAATGGGAGAAGATAAAAGGTTATTAGCAGTTAAGGAGAAAAAAAAGGTAAAAAGGATTAATAGTCCGATAAATAAAAGCACAAATCTCAAAATCGCCTTATAAGCCTTGCGTTTCTTCTCTTTATTAGGAATAATTTCTTTTTTACTATTATCCTGCTCGCTCAGGGGTTTGGGTTTTTTGTGCTTTTTTTTCATAAGGGTTAAGATTTAGTATATAACCTTGATTTGTCAAGCTTTTTATTTTTTGTAGCGGAAAGCCCTCAAGGTCTTGAGACTTCAGCTTTCCTTTATACCAGTAAAAAACTACCTCACAGCTGATTTAAAAGATTAAGCTGATAAATCTGTTGCAATAATCTGCTTAATCCATCCAATCAGCCTCAAGGTCAAATTCGACTTTGAATTTTTCCTTAATCATTATAAACCCCCTTTAGAACTAATCTAAAAGGGGTTTATTTTTGCTATCCTAACCTTACTTATGCGGCTGTAGGTTTTCTCCTCATCAAAAGATAGACACCGGCTACAATAATCAAGGCGACTAAAACAATCATACCCAAACTGCTAAGAGAAGGGAAGGGAGGCTGTACCACTCTAACGCTACAACCGGTTTTAGTCATGTCCGATACGCTATCAGTGACAGTGTAAAAGAATTCGCCAGTAGTAGGGAATGTTATAGTGGTCTGTGGGTTTGTGTCTCTTAGTGTGAAATTTCCTATCGGGGTGGGACCACTAATAAACACGGTATCACATGTAGCCGGATTTATTTCGAATCTTACAGCTCTACCTACCCCAATATGGATATCACAAAGATTTACATTTGGTATAGCGCCTGTGCAACTTATTTCAACCACTTGGTCGAGAGGGTCTACCGCGAATGCAGACATGGGAGAGAAAAAGATAAGCACTAAAATTGCCGTTAACAATCCAGATGTCTTAGACATTTTTATGTTCATTTTCCACTCCTTTTAATGTTGTTAAAAGATAAAAGAGTATCATCCAGGGTTTTCTTCAGCGATGACATTTAGTGGAGGACCACGCATATGAGGAGTTAATAAGAACCTTTGAGAGAAAAGCTTGTGGTTCTCGACAAAACTCCAAAATATTTCTTTAGTTGTAAACTCTATTCCGGTAGCTTTAAAGATCTTAACAGCATGTTCAACGACTTTTACTAAAATAGAATTTAGAAGAACCACCATGAAAGATATAACCCCAAAGCCAAACAGGGTTGCAAGTCTCAAGAAAAAAGGAGTTGAAGGTATGGAGTGAGTAAGTAATCCACTGGTATAACCAAGCTTAATCAGTCCTAATTCAAAGAGTACCCATAAACCGGAGACAATAATGGGATTAAAACCAAAGAACTGTTTTGCAAAGCCTACTGTCCAGCCCCAGAGGGCAAAAAGTAAGGTGCCACAAATAATCTTTGAAATGGTTGTGGTAGGTGCAACTAAAAGACTATCAATGTTGCTAAAGGTGAAGAAGGTAAGACCCAGCAGAAAGCCTAAACGAAGAGCTTCTCTGGGAGAAGCCTTACTAACTTTCCACAGAAAAGGAAATAAGGCGATAAAGGAGAGATACCAGTACTCAGGGAAGAGGTTAGCTACTAATAATAAAAGGGCACTTGTGCCAGAATATAGAAAATCTTCTGCCAGATTGGAAAAGGACTGGCCCAGTTCTGAAGAACCAGACAGGCAGCTATTGCCTCTGCTGCACCTTTTTTGGGGGGAAAGCATCTACTCCCCTCCTTATTCCTTTCAAATGGTTTTAACCTTTTAATTTCAAATACCCTTAGGTAGATACCGCAAGAAGATTAAGTTAAATCCATAAGAAAAAAAAGAAATTTATCTATGTTCGCTCTTTAAATACTTTACATTTTCCAGAGTCCTTTGTCAAGAAAAATCTTCGTTTTTTTCGTATTTATCATAAAGAAAGAGTTAACTATATATTTTAGAAGACCTTATTTATCTTAGAATTCATTTTAAAGAAGGATTTAATTATGAATGTATTAGATAGCCCTACTAAGCGATTTACAGGCAACAGGTTAAAAAAATTGGGGAAGGGTTCAAATTTTTACTTGACATAAATAGTATGTTGTTATATAATAAAAATTTAAAAAAGAAGATATGCAAGATTACAAAACAATTTATACAAGAGATGAAAGGGGGTTAGAGATGAGATGACCGTTGTTAAGATTCGAGAGGACGAGAGCTTCGAGAAAGCTTTACGGCGTTTTACCAAGTCCTGCGAAAGATCAGGGATCCTGGCAGATATAAGAAAGCATCAACATTTCGAGAAGCCATCCGAGAAGCGGAAAAGGAAAATGGCAGCCGCCAGACGAAAAAGCCGGCGGAGATTTTATGAGGAATCCGTCTTAGGTAGATAATGAGCCTCAAACAAAGAATTGAACAGGATATGAAACTGGCGCAGAAGTCGGGTGATAAGCTGAAATTGAGCCTCACCCGACTTTTGAAATCGGATATCCGCTATAAGGAGATCGAGAAAGGCAAAGAGCTTTCAGATGAAGAGGTTCTTGAGGTTCTTTCATCTTCAGCAAAAAAACACCGGGATTCAATCGAACAGTTTAAAAAGGGTGGCAGGGAAGATCTGGTAAAACGGGAAGAAGAGGAACTGAATCTGATTAGACAATATATGACCGAATTTGTCCAGAATGGATCCAATCGGAGAGCCGCAGGACCTGCGCAGTTCATCCCGGAGAAGATAGAAAAATTAGTTGAGGAACCTATGGTAGAAGTTGGAGCTGAAGGTGAAAAGGATATCGGTAAAGTGATGAAAGTTCTTATGCCCAAGGTAAAAGGGAGAGCGGATGGTAAAGCAGTTAATCTTCTGGTTTCCTCTAAACTTAAATCTGGTTAAAGATGAAAAGCTGTCTTGAATACTTAGCTTAAATTAAAGCGTCACTCTTAAATTTAATAAAAGAGTGACGCTTTTTTCTTTGCGGTGCAAAAAATAACTTGCAAAAAATATTTACAAGGTTAAATTATAGAGGTCTTTGAAAAACTCAGTTTTGCAGGGCTGGGAGCCCTGCCTACGATGGTAATCCCTTGATATTTCGTAGGGCGGGCACCCTTGCCCACCGAGATTTATTCTATAGAGGATTAAATTTTAGAGTAATGATATAGTAGGGGCGTATTGCAATACGCCCCTATAGACCGCGAAGCAGAGGTTTTAGACCTCTGCCGCCAAGCTACGCGGACACAACAGAATGTAGGATGCAGTAGGATGTAGGGACAGGGCTTGTCCCTGTCTGATTCAGTCTCACATAAAGGTGAGGAGGGTTAAAAAATGATAAAACTTCTAAATATTCAAAACTTTAAATCTATAAAGCATCTTCACCTGAATTGCAAAAAGATAAATGTCTTTATAGGTAAACCGAATACTGGCAAGTCAAACATATTAGAAAGCATTGGTCTCTTTTCTCTTCCCTATGGTCATCTTAAGGATAAGGATTTTGTCAGATTTGAAAATATGTCAAATATGTTTTATGACAATGAAGTAAGCGAAATGATAAAAATAATTGCTGACGACAAACATTGTGAGGTAAAATTTCAAAATGGGATGTTTGAAGTTACTATTGTAGATAAAGAAAGAAAAATATTTTATTTGAGAGCTGATTATAAAGGAGATGAGTTGGACATTTCTAAACTCGATGAACTGCCTGTTAAGTTCTATAGATTTGCGGTAATAAATGACTTCACGAGAATGGATTCTGTTTCTCTTTCACCACCTAAAGGTGAGAATCTATTATTTATCCTTCAAACTAATAAAGCTTTCAAGAATTTAGTTAAAGATATATTTAGTGAGTATTCTTTAAGGATTGGCTTCAGGCCTCAAGAAAGAAAATTGGAAGCTGTAAAACAAATTGAAGATGTAATAATTTCTCATCCTTATTCTTTGGTTTCTGATACCTTACAGAGAGTAGTTTTTCACCTTGCGGCAATTGAGACCAATAAAGATTCTATTATAATTTTTGAAGAGCCTGAAGCTCATGCGTTTCCTTATTATACTAAATTCTTAGCTGAAAGAATAGCTCTGGATAAAACCAATCAATATTTTATTTCTACCCATAATCCTTATTTTCTTCTCTCGGTTTTAGAAAAGACTCCAAAGGATGATATTGGAATTTTTATAACCTATTTTGAGGATTATCAAACCAAAGTTAGAACCCTAAATGAAGAGGAAATGACTGAAGTACTTGATCTTGATACAGATATATTTTTCAACCTTGATCTATTTACGGGGAAAGAATGATTTATGTAGAATGTAATCCTGATGAAGCTTTAATAAAAGCTCTTGGTATCCCCAGACGAGAAATACATCATTCAGGCAACAAAGTAGAGGTTTGTAAAAGATTAAAGAAAAGTAAAAATTGCAAGGGATTAGTAGATGAGGATCCTTCGAGCGAGAAGCTACCCTATATGGATAAATTAAAACTTCATTCAAATGAGCATAATATTAAACTCTTAATTGATGAAAAGGATAAAAACTATCTTATCGTTTTATGTCCAAAACTCGAAGAATGGATTTTAAAAGCGGCAGAAGAAGCAAGAATATATACTCCATTTTACGGATTGCCTGAGGATCCAGATGAATTACACAAGTTCATAAATACAAGACTGAAAAATTTTGAAAATCTATTAAGGGATATTATTAAGCAAAAAAGTAAGATGTTAAAAACTCTAGAAAAATTCCTAAAAAAGAAAATTTAGTTGAAAGGAGGGAGTTATGAATTGGATT
>JAZDLB010000138.1:0-3227 GCA_043802565.1 Candidatus Zixiibacteriota bacterium
CCCGTGGGCATAATTGGTCGTCCCATCCAAAGGGTCGATAATCCATTTATAATCCGATTTTTTTTCATATCCTTCGCTTTCTTCGGTCAAGATATTATGTTGCGGAAAGTTTGTTCTGATAATTTTTATAATTCTATCTTCAGATAGACGGTCCGCCTCTGTTACTAAATTCACCACTCCTTTATAACCAATCTTTTTAACCTTACCCAGACACCCTTGCAAAATCTCCCCACCCTTCAAAGCAGACTGTATTGCAGTTTTTTTAAAATCCTTATCCTTTTTCAAATTCACTCCTTCTTTTGTAAGGAGAATATAACTTTTCAGGAAGATGCAAGCAAGTATTTGTAGGGGCAGACCCCTCCTTCGACCTTGCTCAGGACGGTGAGCCTGTCGAACCGCGTGTCTGCCCAATAATTTTGGGCGAACACTTAGGTTCGCCCCTACAGTCTACGTTTCGATGGTAGAACAGGCATTCTTGCCTGTTCATTATTGTCAGAGAGCAAAGCCTGGCGTAGCCACAGGAATGTCTGACCTACCAGAAATTTTTTTTATTTAAAACCATTGACAAACCCTCTTCCGATTATTTAAAATAACCTCAGTAAATACCATTAACTCTGTTTAAAGTCCTCTTATGAAATTCATCTGCGATGACAATTTAGGGAAGTTAGCCAAATGGCTCAGGACCTTAGGGTATGATACCCTATTTAGCCTGGATATAGAGGACACGGAATTATTCTCAAAAGCTTTAAAAGAAAACCGGATAATCTTAAGCCGGGATACTGAGTTAAGAAGATTTACCTCCGCGAAAGTGCGTTCAATCCGAGAAACGGATCCGTAGGATTGAACGCCCCTACTGCTCATTTCCCTTGACAAAAGTATTTGAATCTATATTTTTGTTTTTTTAGATGTAGGTTTTAACTTTTGATAGTTTTTGCGTATAGAGTTTTACAAAAAGGTGTTTTGGGGGTGTAGCTCAGTGGTAGAGCATCTGCCTTTTAAGCAGGTGGCCGAAGGTTCAATCCCTTCCACCCTCAGAGATAAGTCAAACATCCCCGCCAAAGGCGTGAGTGCTTGATAAATCAAAAAAAATTGTCAATCAACCTTTCAGGTATGATTGACCTACATCCTCCTACGAAGTAGATAAAGTACTTTACATCAAAGGTAAGGGCCTGACAAGTTGAAAAATATTGACTGATTCAAAATTTTTTCTTTAATTAAAAAGAAGACCAGTATAGTTACGGAATTTAGCGTTTACCTTCTAAAAAGTAAGGTAAATATTTCATAATAATGGAGGTATTTATGGCTTATGGTTTAGTCAAAGAGTTTTATAAAGAAGAGTTGAAGAACATCAAAGAGGCGGGCCTGAATAAAGAAGAGAGATATATTCATACTCCACAAGGAGCGGATATCAAGGTGGAGTTCCCTCCGGGTGCAGAAAAGAAGGAGGTCATTAATTTTTGCTCCAATAATTATTTGGGCTTAGCCGGTAATAAGGAACTCATCAAGGCGGCTAAAGAAGGGCTGGAAAGATACGGCTTTGGCATGGCTTCAGTAAGGTTTATCTGTGGCACCCAGGACATTCACAAAGAGCTGGAGGAAAAGATCTCCGAATTTTTAGGCACAGAAGATACCATCCTTTATACCTCCTGCTTTGACGCTAATGGAGGGCTTTTTGAAACCCTTTTAGACCAGGATTGTGTGGCGATAAGCGATGAGCTTAACCATGCCAGCATAATCGATGGGGTCAGGCTGTGTAAAGCAGAAAGGAAAAGGTTCAAGCATGCTGATATGGAAGATTTAGAGGCTCAGCTTAAGGAATGCAGTAAATACAGGATAAGGATGATTGCCACAGACGGGGTTTTCTCTATGGATGGGGATATCGCAAAATTAGACCAGATCTGCGATTTAGCTGAAAAATATAAGGCCCTGGTGATGGTAGATGATTCTCACGCTACAGGTATTTTAGGAAAGGGCGGAAAAGGTTCAATCGAATATCGTGGAGTTGAGGGCAGGATAGATATCATCACCAGCACCTTAGGAAAAGCCTTAGGTGGTGCTTGCGGAGGGTTCACCAGCGGCAGAAAGGAGATAATTGATTTATTAAGACAACGTTCCCGACCCTATCTTTTCTCTAACACCTTAGCCCCCTGCCTGGTTTATACCAGTGTAAAAGTTTTAGAGCTTTTGAAGAAAAGCACACAGCTTTTAGATAAACTATATAAGAATACCTCATATTACAGGAAAAAAATGAAAGAGGCTGGGTTCCAGATAAAAGACAGTTCGATTTCTCTCACTGTCCCTGACTATTCGACTGTACTCACAGTCCCTGAGCGAAGCCGAAGGGAGCAAGGTCGAAGGGAAGGGGTTCACCCGATTTGCCCGATTATGCTTTACAATGCTAAATTAGCTTCTGATTTTGCCAGAGACCTGTATTATGAAGGAATCTATGTCGTAGGATTTTCTTACCCGGTAGTGCCTCAGGGGCAGGCAAGGATCAGAGTTCAGATCTCAGCAGTGCACGAGACCAAACACCTGGACAAGGCTATCGAAGCCTTCACCAGGATTGGAAAAAAGTATGATATCCTGGGAAAGGATAAAGAGCAGATAATCGAAAAATATGGGCTATAAAAGAAATGTCAAATGTCGGATAACGAATGACGGATGAATAAAATGTAGTGTAGGGGCAGACCCCTCCTTCGACTTTGCTCCTTTCGGTCTGAGCCTTCCTTCGACACTGAGTCTCAGGACGAAGTGCAAGGTCGAAGACAGGACGGTGACAGTTCGATTCCTCTCACTGTCCCTGAGGAAGGTCGAAGGGAGCTTGTCGAACCATGCGTCTGCCCTTTATTTTTTTATAGCGTCTGAGGGAGGAAGGGTGGAGACCCTAAAATCTGGGTTTCGCAAAGATCAACAAGCTCCACCCCCTACGCGACTTGACAAAACAAAAAGAACCGTCTGCAGATTTAAGTTTTCCAGAGGTATTACCTGAATAGCCTTTGCCAAAACTGAGATTTTGTAAGTAAACTCTTCCTGTCATAATTCCGATAAATAAAAAAGAACGTTCTGATCTGATCATCCAAAAAGGGAGGTCGGATCTATACCTTAGATGGTGATTTAGTGCGGGAGATAGAGCATAATAAAACAGAAGATGATCCGGCAGCCGGGTATGATTACTGGGATTTAATCAATCGGAATACCCAGGCAGTGGTATCCGGGATTTATCTTTA
>JAZDLB010000139.1:0-2558 GCA_043802565.1 Candidatus Zixiibacteriota bacterium
TGGGGTTATTTTTTAGAGAAAAAATCCCAATCATATTGACTGATTTTCGAATATTTAATTATACCTTTCCCCGAATATAGAACAAAGCTCCTCAACTAACTCCTCAGTCTTGTAGATATCATTTTTAATTTGAAATCCGGCTTTTCTTAAGCTATCTGATAATTCCAAAGTCTCCGGAGGCTTTATCCCTTCTTCTCTGAGTTTCTCAATCTGACTGAAGAACTGAGCCTTGGCTCCATCAAAAAGGATCTTGCCCTCTTTAAGATAGACTATTCTCTCACATAACTCTGCTACCATCTCTAAATGATGAGAGATTAAAATTATGGTAACGCCTCTTTTGTTAAGCTCAAGTAGGATTTTCTTTATCCTAAAAATCCCTTCAAAATCTAATCCTGCCGTAGGCTCGTCTAAGATCAGAATCTCGGGCTCTAAGGCTAAGATGCCGGCAATAGCAACTCTTCTCTGTTCTCCACTGCTCAAGAAAAAAGGTGAACGCCGGGCAAAAGTTTCGTAATCCAAACCGATTGCCTCAAGTGAATTTCTTACTCTATGATCAATTTCCACTTTCTCCAAACCCAAATTTTTTGGACCGAAAGCAATATCTTCATAAACCGTTTCTTCAAAAAGTTGTCTCTCTGGAAATTGAAATACCAATCCAACTTTTTCATGGATTTTTTTCAGGTAGGTTTCTTTTTCTTTTAACTCTAAACCCTCCACTATGACTTTACCTGAAGTAGCGAACAATAAACCGTTGAAGTGTTGAGCCAGAGTGGTTTTACCGGAGCCAGTAGGTCCTATCAACCCGATAAATTCTCCTTTCTCAATTTTTAGATTAATCCCTTTTAAAGCTGTCTTTGGATTAGTGCTTTTGTAATTATAAATATAATCTGATTTTTCAAACTCTATTTGAAGATAACCTGAAACTTTAGGTTTAACCGTCTCAGTTACCTCTGTTTTCTTTTGAATTATAGGCAGTGAATAGTTTATTCCTTCTACCGAGAGTAATTCTTGAATCAGCTCCTCCATCTTTGAGATTTCCCTCTTGAATCTGAAACCTTTTCCTTTAAGACCATTAGTTATCTCTAAACTTTTAGGCACAGATAATCCAATATTTTTAAGCTTTTCAATCTCTTTGAATACTTCTTCCGGTGTGCCATCCAGAACTACTTTTCCCTTATCTAACACCAAAAGACGCTGAGCCAAAAGAGCTTCTTCTGGAAATTGAGTGATGTTAAGGATAGTAATTTTTCCTTCACCTGCCAGTTTTCTAATCAGTAGATTTAACATTTCCCTGCCTTCAGGATCGAGGAGTGATGTCGGCTCATCTAAGATCAGATATTTTGGTCTCATCGCCAAGACGGCAGCGATTGCCACTCTTTGCTTTTCACCACCTGAAAGTTTGTGGGGAGGAGAATTTTTATACTCCCACAGATGAAAAGCTGAAAGTGCCCACTCAACTTTCTCTCTAATCTCATCATAAGGCCGGTTTAAATTTTCCAATCCAAAAGCAATCTCTCTTTCTACCGAAGTAGTTATAATTTGATTATCCGGATTCTGAAAAACCATTCCCACTTTTTGACGAATTAATCTTAAATTCTTTTTATCTTCTGGATTAAGACCATCTATCCGCACCTCACCCGAACATGGGATTAGAAGACCGTTCAGTAGCTGAGCCAAAGTTGTTTTACCTGAGCCATTAGGCCCGATTATAGAGACAAACTCACCTTCTTTAAATTTAAGAGTTAACCTCTCCAGAACATTGATAATCTTTCCTTCAGGTAAGGAGTAATCAAAGGTAACTTGATTTAATTCAATCATATTTTTAAAATACTGAAAAACTTAATATATTTCAAATAAAACCCGCCTAAGAGAGCAGGCGGGTTTTTGACCCTTTATTTTTTGTCCGCCTCTGGCGGATTAAACTATTACTTTAACCTTTCCACCTTATTTCTAAGTCTTTAGTAGCTTTAACTTCATCTAAACGTGAAACCGGTGTGTTATATGGTGCTCCTTTGACCAGCTCAGGATTTTCCTCAACCTCTTGAGCGATTTTTCTCATTATCTTTATAAACTCATCACAACTTTCCCGGCTTTCAGACTCAGTTGGCTCAATCATCAAAGCCTCAGATACGATCAATGGAAAATAAACCGTGGGTGCATGTAAGCCATAATCCAAAATCCTCTTGGCCATATCGGCTGTTCTCACCCCTTTGCTTTTCTGCTTAACGCCAGACAAAACGAATTCATGCATGCAGGGTCCGGGATAAGGAAGGTGATAAAAGTCTTTCAATGATTCCATAATATAATTTGCATTTAAAACCGCATTCTCTGAGATTTTTTTCAACCCTTCTGGACCACAGGCTCGGATAAAAGCATAGGCTCTGATCATAATCCCGAAATTCCCATAAAACCCTTGCATCTTCCCGATTGAATCTGCTCTTTTATAATTGAACGAATAATTTTCTTTCCCCTTTTCATCAACTTTTTTCTCTATAACTGGAACTGGTAGAAAAGGCTCTAAGATTCTTTTAACTCCCAAAGGTCCTGCTCCAGGTCCT
>JAZDLB010000140.1:0-6945 GCA_043802565.1 Candidatus Zixiibacteriota bacterium
TAGGTCGGGCACCCTTGTCCAAGTGGATCCATTCTGGACCCGACCTGATCCACACTTGTCTTTATATTACGATAATTATCTCCCTTTTTCTATCTCGGAAAGTAATTTTTTATCCTCCGGGCTAAGTATTTTTTTCTCCAAAAGGTCAAGTCTCTGTTCTAAGGTTTTTTTTAAAGCCTCTTTTTTCCTCCATAATCTTATCTTCTCGTGGTTACCGGATAAAAGCACCTCCGGCACCTTCAGACCTTTAAACTCGGCTGGTCTGGTATATTCCGGATAACCTAAAAGCCCTTCATAAAAAGAATCAGTCTCTGCGGACTGAAAGTTTCCTAAAAAGCCCGGGATTAAACGAACTAAACTATCGAGGATAACCAGAGCCGGTAGCTCTCCTCCAGTCAAAACGTAATCTCCAATCGAGAGCTCTTCTAAATCATACAAAGATTTTATCCTCTCGTCTATCCCCTTATAATGCCCGCAGATAATTATCAGATGTTCTTTTTTGGAGAGCTCAAATGCCTTTTCCTGGTCAAACTTTTTACCTTGAGCGGAAGTCAGGATGATATGATAATCTTTTTCCTCTTGAGAAGCAATTGAATTTAAGGCTAAAAACAAAGGCTCTACCATCATCACCATACCAGCCCCACCTCCAAAAGGAGTATCATCTACACTTCTATGTTTATCTTTAGTAAAATCTCTAATATCTATTAATTTTATCTGAATTAAACCATTTGTCTGGGCTTTTTTAATTAAGCTCTCATTTAAAGGGCTTAAAAAAAAGTTTGGGAAAATGGTTAGTATCTCTATCCGCATAAACTAAAGCACTGAAAAGTAGTTTTGGAGTGTCCCGCCAAAGGCGGGACCAAAAAAGTAAAGCTATCCGCCTCGGGCGGATACACTCCAATAAGATCTCACTCTAAAAGACCTTTTAGGGGCTCTATCCAGATAAGCTTTTCTTCGAGGTTAACTTCTTTCACCACCTCTTTTACAAACGGTATATAATATTCTTTCTTATCTTTTCTAACCACCAGAACAGGGTTAACTGGGGAAAAAAGGACCTCTTTGACCTCTCCGATCAGTTTCCCTTTTAAGCTCTTTACCTGACAGTCAACTAAATCAAAAAGATAGTATCTATCTGGAGGAGCAGGAGGAACATCCTTTTTCTCTATTTCTAAATATTTTCCCTTAAGGGAGTCTGCCTTATTTCGGTCTTCAACCTCTTCAAGTTGAAGCAGGATTTTCCCCTGGAAAATCCTGCTTCCCCTTATCCTGTAAATTCCCTCCTTACCTTTTGAATCAGAGATAAAGACTTTTTCTACCTGGGTAAACCTTTTTAAATCATCCGTCAGAGGAGCTATTAAAAGTTCACCCTTGAGCCCCCTGGCACGGAGGATTTTACCTATGGCTACTTTATCCGAAATCGTTCTACTCCAGAATCTCCAGCAATGCCCTCTTGCCCTTCTTGGCAGAGGCAGCTGAGATCAGGATACGGATGGCACCAGCAGTCTTGCCCTTCTTGCCAATCACTTTTCCTAAATCACCAGGTCCAACTCTCAGTTCATACACCGTAGTCTTCTCCCCTTCCACCTCTGATACAGTCACCTGATCTGGATGATCCACCAGAGCTTTGACTATGTTCTCGATAAACTGTTTCATTTTAAACCTCCTTCAAAACAGTTATTCAGTTTTTGGTTCAGTTGCTTGAGCCTTTTTACTCTCAGTCTCTTTGACTTCTTTAGTTTTCCTCTTTTTCCTTTTCCTCCTCTCCGGAATAAAATTAGAGATCTCCATTCCACTCACCTCCACCCCTTTTTTAAGGGCGGCCCATTTCCTCAACAAACCTATTTTTCGTAGAAGAGAGTTCACCGTATCAGTTGGCAAAGCCCCATTCTTAAGCCAATAATAAACCCTCTCTTCATTTACCTTAACTGAAGCTGGTTTATCAATTGGACTATACTGCCCTAAGGATTCAATAAATCTTCCCTCCCGTGGACTGCGAGAATCTGCCACTACGATCCGGTAAAAGGGCCTTTTTTTAGCCCCCATCCTCCTCAGTCTTATCCTGACTGCCAAATACTCACCTCCTTCGATAATTTAAAATTAAAATTTAAAAATGGTTTTTAACTTCCTTAAATCCATCTTATGAAAATCTTTAATCATCTTTTGCATCATAAAAAATTGTTTCAGAAGCCGATTGACCTCCTGCAGGTCTGTGCCACTACCTTGAGCAATCCTTCTTTTTCTACTGCCATCGATAATCTGGGGTTTGATCCTTTCCTGCTCAGTCATCGAGTTTATGATCGACTCGATTCTGGTCAGAGCTTTATCCTCAAATGAGATCCCTTTTAAAGCACCACTTACTCCCGGAATCAGGTTTACCACCGAGTCTAAAGAGCCCATCTTCTTCAACTGTTGAAGCTGAGCATAGAAATCTTTGAAAGTGAAAGCTGCCTGTCGTAACTTCTTCTCTAATTTTATAGCTTCTTCTTGACTGATTGCCTCCTGTGCTTTTTCCACTAAGGTTACCACATCGCCCATTCCCAATATACGAGAAGCTATCCTATCTGGATAGAATATTTCAATAGCATCTAACTTTTCCCCGGTCCCGGCAAACTTGATCGGTTTACCAGTTACTTCTTTTAATGATAGAGCTGCACCTCCTCTGGCATCACCATCTAACTTGGTTAAGAAAATACCATCTATTCCTAACTTCTGTTCAAAGCTCAAAGCTATATTTACTGCATCTTGACCGGTCATAGCATCAACTACCAGGATTACTTCTTGAGGTAAAACCTCCTTTTTGATTAAAGAAAGTTCCTCCATCAGCTCTTCATCTATATGCAATCTCCCGGCAGTATCGATAATCGCTAAATCCAATCCCTCCTCTCTGGTTTTAGCAACTCCAGCCTGGCAGATCTTGATTGGATCCTCTTTTGAAGAGAAAACTGGCAAACTGAGACTCTTTCCTAAAATTTTGAGCTGTTCAACTGCGGCTGGCCTCTGGACATCAGCCGCAACCAGTAGAGGGGCTTTTCCTTTTTTGCGATAGTAACTAGCCAGTTTACCACAGGCAGTGGTTTTGCCTGAGCCTTGTAACCCAACTAACATCCAGACAGTAGAACCAGAGGAAGAAAACTTCATCCCAGAATTATCTTTTCCTAAAAGCTGAGTCAGCTCCTCATAAACTATCTTAATCATCTGCTGTCCCGGGGTTATGCTCTTCAATACTTCCTGTCCAATCGATTTAGTCTCAACTCTGATGATAAAATCTTTAACCACTTTATAATTAACATCCGCCTCTAAAAGAGCCCTTCTTACCTCCTTTAAGGCTTCCTTGATATTACTTTCGGTGAGTTTCCCCTGACCCCTAAGCTTTTTCAGGATTAACTCTAATTTATCGCTCAGCTCTGCAAACATAATCTATTAGCTCTTAGACTAATTTACCCAACTTCTACCTGAGTTTACTACCAGCACCTTTTTGTTGGGATATTAAAAAAATAATATAATAACCCCCATATAAAAAGCAAGTAAAATTTAAGCCTCCCTTAACTTTTTAATAATCTTCTTATAATCCTTGCTTTTAAAAACTGCATCACCAGCTACTAATATAGTTGCCCCGGCATCTTTTACCTTTTTTGCAGTCTCTGGATTTATCCCCCCATCCACCTCTATCTCCATCCTTAACTTATTGTCCTGAATAAACTTCTTAGCCTCTTTAATCTTCTTTAAAACTGAGGTTATGAACTTCCGTCCCCCAAATCCAGGATTTACGCTCATAAGTAAAAGTAAATCAACCTCTCCCATTATGGGTTTAGCCAAACAGAAGGAGGTGCCAGGGTTTAGCACACATCCGTTTTTTATCCCTAAGCTTTTAATTTTGGTCAAAGTCCGGTGAATATTTCTATTCCCTTCTAAATGAACAGTAAGATAGTCAGCTCCGGCTTGAACGAATTTCTCTAAATATAAATCTGGATTCTCGATCATCAGATGAACATCTAAAGGGAGTTTGGTGCATAACCGGATGAAATTTACAATCATAGGTCCGAAGGTGATATTAGGAACAAAATGACCATCCATTATGTCTAAATGGATCAAATCTGCTCCTGCTTTTTCAATCTTTTTTATCTCCTCTTCTAAACATCTAAAATCTGCAGAAAGGATTGAAGGTGCAATTTTGATCAATTTATTACCTCTTTTTTGAATTTTTTTGACTATAGCCTGCCTACTCAGCTGCTAATTTTCGCAAGGCTAAAAGCCCTGCCCTACACTCTTTCATACCATAGCTTTTTACTATTAGCTACTTGCTACAAGCTACCAGCTTTTTTTAGTCCGTTGTACTCACCTCTAACTCTACAATGCTCCCTTTCCTAACCTCAGCTCCTTCCTTGGGAATCTGATTTAAAACTGTTCCGGGTAGAAGACGATTCTTTACCTTATATTTTATCTTGCCCAATTTTAAACCAAACTTTCCAATTTTGGATTTGACCTCTTTAATATTTTCGCCTTTAAATTTCGGAACCTTAACTACCTCTAATGTATCTCCCTTGTTAATCAGAACCCTGATCTCCATACTCAAAGGGACAGTAGTGCCAGCAGAGGGGAAACTCTCTATCACCTCATCCGCAGGTAAACTGTCAGAAGATATGAAAACCGGTTCACCAATTTTCAATCCACGCCCCTCTAAGGCAAATTCAGCCTGCCGGAGAGTCATTCCTTTAAGCTGAGGCACAGTAGCTTTCTCCCCTCCTTTGCTCAGGACTACTTTAATTCTCCTTCCCTTTTTTACCTTCGATTCTGGCTCAGGCATCTGATAGATTATCGTTCCAGCTACCCGTTTCAAATCATACTCCTCACCTATCACCCTCAACTCTAAGCCTTTATCTTTGAGTATGGCGTTAGCTTCCTCCGGGCTCAATCCTAATAAATCTGGAACTGTTGACTCCTGTCCCGATCTAACAAATAATGGCATCAAGATCTGATCAAAAAGAAGTAAGCATAAGAGAATTGCTAAAATGAAAATCCCAACCCATTTTGTCCATTTACTTGTAATAAACTTAGCAAGTCTATTTCTTATTCTTTCTTTATCCATATTAATAAATATAATCTATCGATTCCCAAAAGTCCAAAAATATTAAAATTTCTTTTTAACTTTAGGGGCGAGGTCACCCAGCTCTTTTGTCATTGCGAGGAGTCACGCCGCCTTTGGCGGGGACGACGAAGCAATCTGTTTAAAGTTTGTGATTTTGCAGTGCGACCCCGCCTTTGGCGGGTCGCATTGCGAGGATAATCCGCCTCAGGCGGACGCACTACGAATAAAATCTAAAATATTTTTCTAAGTCGTGCTGCAAAAGTCCCGTCTAAACCTTGCAGGTGAGCATAGGTTCGGATAAATCCGTTTTCATTCACCACTCTTTTGTCAACGGAATCTGAAGCATCCTCCTTTTTAAAATCTTTTCTTTGCTCCAAGAATCTACTTATTATCTTCTCATTTTCATCTTCTGTCAAACTACAGGTAGTATAGACAATCACCCCATCTTTTTTAACGAGTTTTGAGGCATTAAAGAGGATAGCAGATTGAATTTTTGCCAACCTTTTTATATCCTCTTTCTTCTTTTGCCATCTGGCATCTGAATTCCTACCTAAGACTCCCAAACCCGAACAAGGCGCATCAAGTAAAATCTTATCAACTGGCTCAGTTGAATAACTCTGGGCATCTCCTATTTCAAAAGAGACATTCTCAACCCCCAATCTCTTACAATTCTCTTTTATTTTTTCCATCCTTTCTGAGCTTATATCTAAGGCTATCAACTTTCCAGAATTTTTTAAAAGCTCTGCCATATAAGTCAGCTTGCCACCAGGAGCTGAGCACATATCCAGAATTATCTCGCCAGGTTTTGGGTCTAAAAGTAAAACTGGAAACCCTGCGCTTTCATCCTGAGGATAGATATAACCTTTTGAGAATAGAAAAAGATATTCTAAGTCGATTTTCGATTCTATCCAGTAGAAGTTATTTAAGAAATAACCTCTTCTATATTTTATATTCTTTCTATCTAATGCTCCCTCTAAATCCTTTTGATCTATCTTTAAGCTATTTAGTCTAAAAGAGAGTTTAGCCTTCTGGTTAAAAGCCTCACACAGCTTGATCGTTCCTTTTTCCCCTAATTGCCTGAGCCAGTCCTCAATCATCCAGTCCGGGAAAGAATAAATTATCCCAATGGCTTTGACCTTATCTTTTTCCATCGAGGGAAAAGCAACCCTTTTTTTATCCCGGAGATAATTTCTTAAAACAGCATTGACCAGACCAACAGTTCCCTTATGACCAAATCTCTTTGCTAACTTAACCGATTCATCCACAGCCGACCGATCCGGTACCCGATCTAAATATTCTATTTGATACAATCCCAATCTCAATATATTCCTTATCCAGGGAGTTAAATCCTCAATCTTTCCCTTAAGGAAAAAACTAAGAATATAATCTAATCTCTTTCTTAACTTGGTAACCCCATTCACCAATTCCCGAATAAATCGGCGATCCAGAGATGAAAGATTATATTTATCAGAATAAAGTTCGATCGTCTCATTGGAAAAAGAAGATTTAGTTTCGATCTCAAATAAAATCTTGAGAGCAATTTCTCTGGGATTTATCTTTTTCATTTTAAAGAATTTTTGTCTTTCGTAGGGGAGGGGTTTACCCCCTCCCGCCATTCGGGAGCCCATCCCGGAAAAATCAGGATTTCACTTAGCTCAACAAGGGACTCCCCTATATTTTTCTTGTCCCCCCCCCATTCGGGAGCCCACACGGTTCGACAAGCTCACCGTCCTGAGCAGAGTTGAAGGAAGGGGCTCCCCTACAGAATTGTTTTCGCAAGGCTGAAGCCTTGCCTTACAATTTTTTTAATGGTAGCTCAGGCATCCTTGCCTGAGTTTATAGAACAGACAGGATGTCTG
>JAZDLB010000141.1:0-2047 GCA_043802565.1 Candidatus Zixiibacteriota bacterium
CCTTGCATCAATGTAGAACGTAACGTCCGACGTTTCTGTCGGACGCTGAGGATTTGAAATGTAACGGAGGTCTTCAGACCTCCATATAAAGATATATGAAAGACTGGAGTCTCAAGACCTTGAGGCTTTTCGCTACAAAACAATGATAAAATATGATAAAGGTAATTTCAATGAGGTCAAGGGATTAAGGGTTGTAGTTTAAAGGATGAGTTTAAAGGAGTAAACGTTCAAAATATCAATGAGGAATAAGATGGTCAAAAAAATAATTTTAGTAATCTTAACTGGTTTATTGTTACTTAATATCTGCCAGGGATTAGTTCTGGCTCAAGAGAAGGTGGATATCACAACTCGATCTCAAATCCAGGATGAGCAGCAGAAAAAGGAAAGGCTTGACCAGGCCATAAAATATCAAAAAGATAAGAATATTCACTTTTTCTTAGATCAGGGTTATACGATTATTTTTCTTATCTTATTTCTTTTCTTAGGACTCTCCGCTTTCTTAAGACGCCAGATTGAAAAATTGACTAAAAAGAGATTCTGGTTGATTTTTTTCTATTCTCTGATTTTTATCATTTTTGCCTTTATCGTGGGTTTGCCCTCAAGCTATTATGGTTTTCACTTAGAGCAAAAATTTCAACTTTCCAACCAGAACTTCCCTCAATGGTTCGGGGAACAATTGAAAGGGCTTATTATTCTGTTTATTATAGGTTTGATTGCGATTGAGGGGATATATCTGGCTTTAAAGAAAGCTCCCCGGACCTGGTGGATTTATGTTTCTATTGTATTTGTCTTCTTTACAGTGCTACTGATTAATCTGGCTCCGATCTTAATTATGCCACTTTTCAATGTTTATACCCCTCTGCCTCAAGGCGAGATAAGGGATAAGTTGATTGCTCTCTCAGAAAAAGCCAATGTCAATGTAGAGGATATCTATCAGATGAATATGAGCAAGCAGACCAAAAAGGCGAATGCGATGTTCACCGGGATTGGGAATACTAAAAGGATTGTTTTAGGGGATAATCTGATTAAAGAATATACTCCAGATGAGATCGAAGTGGTGATTGCCCATGAAATGGGGCATAATATTTTACAGCATATCTGGAAAATGATTGCTCTGATGTCATTTCTCTCTGCAATTGGATTTTTGATTATCCATCTGATTATGGGGAGGATTATTAATAGATATAGAGCCCGACTTAAAATCGAAGGGATGGCGGATATAGCCAGCTTGTCTTTGTTTATGCTGATATTTGTGGTATTTAGTCTGATAACTCTGCCAGTTTCGCCAACCTATTCACGGTATTTAGAACGTCAAGCAGATAAATTCGCCCTGAATTTAACTCGTAAACCGGATGCTTTTATTACAGCGATGGATAAGTTAGCTTATCAAAATCTTTCAGACCCGAATCCTTCTCCGGTGATTGAATTTTTACTGTATGACCATCCGCCGTCTTCTAAAAGGATTAAGTTTGCGGAGACGTATAAATAATTAAATGTAGCGGAGGTCTTCAGACCTCCATTGATGGACTAAAAAATTCAAAGGCTCAAAGGTTCAAAAGTTTAAGGGAAAAGATAAAAAAAGCAAGATTTGAGACTTAAGAAATGAGATTGGTAAATCGTAACGTCCGACGTTTCTGTCGGACGCTGAGGATTTGAAATGTAACGGAGGTCTTCAGACCTCCATTGATTGGTAAGGTAGGTCAGACATTCCTGTGGCTACGCCAGGCTTCGCCCTCTGACAAGGAGAACAGACAAGAATGTCTGTTCTACCAGAACTTTGGAAAGTTGTTCGGGAATTGTCGTCAAGATCCCCTACGGGGAGAATTCCCGAACCAGAACAGAGAGCAGTGGGGTTGGCAAAGAAGGTTTAAACGATTAGCCTGTCATTCTGACCCCGCCTTTGGCGGGGGAAGAATCTGATGGCTTCAAGATTTAGATGCTTCGTTTCACTCAGCATGACAGTAAATGAGAAAGAAGTTGCGTAGGGGCGGAGCTTGCCTCCGCCCGTTGGTCTTCCCTTTTCTGTCATTCTGAGGGAATCCGCCAT
>JAZDLB010000142.1:0-5659 GCA_043802565.1 Candidatus Zixiibacteriota bacterium
CCCAAAGCCATATATTCTAAAGCCACCCGGCATACAGTCTCCGAGCCAATTGAAGCCACTACTCCAATATCCATAAGGGAAATAATTTTTCTTGGATCTTCCACCCTTCCTGTGAAAATAAATTTGTCTGAAATCCCCATTTCCCGGACCAGTTCTTTCAAACGATAAGCTTTAACTTGAGCATCCTCTCCCGCAATTAAGAATTTAACTGGCTGAAAACTCTTCAAAACTTCTGCGGCTGACTGGATAAAATATCTATGGCCTTTTACCGGGGAAAGCCTGCCCAGAATCCCGACCACCAGTTCATCGTTAGAGATGCCTAAGGATTTTTTAAGCTCTGAATCTTTCCCCATGGGAAAAAAGTAATCCGGATCAATCCCTAAGGGAATATTAATCAACCTCTTTTCATCCAGATTAATATTTTCTAAATAATTATCATACAAAACTTCAGCCGTAGTAATTACTCCATCCGTCCATCTTTCATTCAGCCATCGATTAAAAAGATTATTTTTAGGCATCCTTTGATCCCCCCGAGTGCGGATCAGAATATATTTTTTCTTACCCAACTTCTTGAGCAAGCCAGCATATAGATGCCCTTCTCCTTGATGAGCGTTGACCAGATTTATATTTCTTTTTTCAATCAGATCATTTAACCTTTTAAGATTATAAAAAAACCTGCCCGGATTCTGATAGGATAGATAAAGGTCCGGGAAAACCTCCAAACCCATCTTCTCCGCGACTTGAAGAGGTGGAGAATTTTTATCTCCAGCTAAGATCACCGGATGACCTCTTTTATGCAAACCCGAAGAAAGAGCCACCGCATAATGCGCACAGGCATTATACCATCTGACATTAACCAGTTGCAATATGTTCAGAGTTATTTTCATTCTATTTCTTTTATGTAGCGGAAGGCCGTTCCTATGGATCCAATTTCGGACAAGGTCTTGTCCGCCAGAGGCGGATTAGCCTTCCATTTATTTCCTCTGAACCAAATGGAAACCTGAAGGTTTCCGCTACATTCCCCTCTCCTTTCAGGAGAGGGTCAGGGTGAGGTTCTCTTTCCTTTTGTAGCGTCAGTAGGACGTTTTTCTTTTTTCTTTCGTCGGGCATAAAGCCCGACATTACATCTATTATCCGTTTCTAACATCTTTCTTGTTCTTTTATTTTTTTTTCCCTTGAACTTTTGTCCGCCTCTGGCGGATTAAACCTTTGAACTTTTTTGTCCGTCATTTATTATTGTATTTAAACTGCATCTCATAAAGCTTTTTATACAACCCCTCTTCTTCAATTAGTTCCTTATGTTTTCCGATCTGGACTATCTTTCCTTCATCTATAACCACAATTTTATCTGCATTTTGAATAGTGGAAAGACGATGGGCAATCACGAAAGTTGTGCGGTTCTTCATCAGACGATCGATTGCCTCCTGCACTAAAAGTTCTGATTCCGAATCCAGGGCAGAAGTGGCTTCGTCAAAGATTAAAATGGAAGGATTTTTATATAAAGCCCGGGCAATAGCTATTCTCTGCCTTTCTCCTCCAGAAAGCTTAACCCCTCTATCCCCTATTATGGTCTGGTATCTCTCCGGAATATTCTGAATGAAATCATAAGCATTAGCCATTTTAACTGCTTCCTCTACTTTCTCCAGTTCAGCTTTTTCATCGCCGTAGGCAATATTATTCCAGATGGTATCATTAAAAAGTACGGTCTCCTGAGTAACTATCCCCATCAGGTTACGCAGAGAATTCAAATCTACTTCTCTTAAATCTATTCCATCAACTTCTATAACCCCTTCGGTGGGGTCATAGAAACGAGGAAGTAAATCTACTAAAGTCGATTTACCTGCACCCGAAGGACCCACCAGTGCAATTATTTCTCCAGCTTTCACTTCCAGATCGATTTTATCTAAAGCAATCTTCTTGCGGTCATATCTAAATGAAACCTTTTTAAATCTAACTCCTTCGTTTAAGCCTTCGAGCTTTTTACCATCTACCGGGCTTTTTATTTTGGGCTGGGTATCCAGAACCTCGAAAATCCTTGTAGCGGCCGCTAATCCCTGCTGAATATCAATGTTCACATGGCTCAATATTTTCAAAGGCTGCATTAAAGAAAACATCGCTATTAGAAAGAGAAAGAACCGGTCCGGAGTAAGCCCTCCTCCAGCTAAGATACTTCTTCCGCCAAACCAGAGGATTAAAACTCCAGCCACCACTCCAAAAAATTCAGTCAAAGGTGGAGCTAAAGACCCAACCCTGGTTAATCTGACCATAGTCTTGAAATAATCACGGGTATAATTAAAAAATTTCTTAATCTCAAACCCTTCCATAGCAAAAGCTTTAACCACCTTAATCCCGGAAACAGTTTCCTGTAATACTGAAGTTATACTACCCATCTTCTGCTGGGATAAAACGCTTCGGGAGCGCAGTTTCTTTCCTATCTGAGTGATTATAAGGATACTGGGTGGAAGAAGAAGCATAGCCACCAAAGTTAATTTCCAGCTTGCCCAGATAGCCAGGAAAAGATATGCTATCACTAAAAAAAGCTCACGCAATCCACCGGCAAATCCTGAAGTAATCGCCGACCTTACTAAAGTAACATCATTGGTAACCCTGGAGATTAAAACGCCTGTCTTTTTCCCGTGAAAATATTCTAAGGGCAGAAGATGATAATGAGCATAGAGTTTATTTCTCAGGTCTCGAATTACCCCTTCCTGGACAAGCACCATAAGATAATTCTCTAAATACCAGAAAATATTCTTCAGAAAGAATATAATTAAGATAAAGACACATAACCGCTTAAGGCTATCGACTTTATCTCTTCCTTTAAGCCAGAAATCAAATTTTTCCTTAATTTTTCCCGGGACTAAAACTACCAGACTTTCACTTTTCTGAGGACTTTTTGTCTCTAAGCTTGCGGTTGAATCTGAAGGAGTTGAGCTTTGTTCATATCCTGCGGAACCGCTCTCGGAAAAAATCATCTTGGTAAAAGGAACAATCATAGTAAGAGAAAAGCCACTCATCCCGGCAAAGAGAATCATAAACAGAATTGCTCCGATAAGAGATTTCAGATGTGGTTTTAAGAACCCTAATAGTCTTAGATAAAGTTTCATATCATATTCATTTCGTAGCGCGAGGCTTTTAGCCTCGCAATGCGACCCTAATCCCGCCTGCGACGGGACAAGCAGGGTCGCGCTACAATAAACCGTTCATCGTCCGACAGAAGCGTTGGATGTTACGACCTATTTTCAACCCTTGAGCTTTTGAACCTTTGAGCATTTGAACTTTTTTTAACCTCATTCACCTTTTAATATTTTAATATTTTCTTTAACCTTTTCAATTTCTCTTTTTGCTCCAATTTGAGTAAAGAGTTTCAAGGCATCCTCAAAATATTTTAGCGCCTTTTCCTTTTCTCCTTTTGCCTTAAAAATTAAGCCGAGATTGTTAAACTGTGCAGCCATTCCTTCTTTACTGCCTAACTCCTGATTGAGCCTTAAAGCATCCTCATAATATTCTATTGCCTTGTCCATTTCACCTCTGGTCTGATAGACTATACCGAGGTTGCCAAGGTCAGCGGCTTCTCCTTTTTTATTGCCAATCTCTCTATCAAACTTCAATGCATCCTCATAATATTTTATTGCCTTATCCAATTCACCTCTGGTCTGATAGACTATACCGAGGTTGCCAAGACATCTAGCCTCTGCTTCTCGGTCGCCAATCTTTCGATGAATATTCAAGGCTTGATTTTGGAGGTCGAGTGCGAGTCCAAGTTCACCTTGGATTTGTTTAACCAAAGCTATTGCTTCAAGTTGACGTGCTTCAGTCCCTTTGGCACCTACTTCGACAGCAATTTTTTTAGCATCTTCATGATATTTCAGGGCTTTATCGGGTTCTCCTTTAATTCTATAAACTATACCGAGGTTGCCAAGAGCTTTTGCTTCATCCTCTCTATTACCGATTTCTCCGTCAATCTTCAAAGCATCTTCATAGTATTTCAAGGTTTTGTCCAGATCTCCTCTGATCTGATAGATTATACCAAGGGCGATAAGATCTTTAGCCTCTCCTCCTTTATTGCCAATCTCCCTATGAAGCTTCAAAGCATCCTCATAATATTTTATTGCCTTGTCTAATTCACCTCTGGTATAATAAACATTACCGAGGTTGCCAAGGTCAGCGGCTTCTCCTTCTTTATTGCCAATATCTCTATCAAGCTTCAAAGCATCCTGATGGTATTTAATGGCTTTGTCCAATTCTCCTCTGATCTTATAGACTATACCGAGGTTGCCAAGAACTGCTGATTCTCCTTCTCTGTCATTAAACTCTCTGGCAAGGTTTAAAGATTTGTTCCAGTTTTCTCCAGTTAAATCAAGCTTGCCCGGGGTGTAGTAACAGATTCCAATTAAATTATAAAGTGCTACCAATTGACTGGCTTTTGCCTCTTGCATTGATTGTTTGAATTCAGCAATTGCCTCCTCCCATTTATATTCTGCCATCAGCTTGACACCTTTGGCAAATGGGTCAAATACAGGGGAATCTGCCTTGGGCAATCCGTCTACATAAATCGGGATACCTAAATGCTTTTCAATTAATTTTATGTTTTCATTGGCTTCTTTTGATTCCTTTTCAATGCGTTGAAGACGTTCTTCTTCTTGTTTCTTTAATCTTGTTCGGCGAGGTCGAAGCCAGAAAAAAAGCCCGAGTAATACGGCTGCGATCCCGAAAACAACTGTCCAGAATAAAGGAGGGTTAGTAATTTGATAACCAAACATATTCACATCCTCATATCAAATTCATTTCGTAGCGCGAGGCTTTTAGCCTCGCAATGCGACCCTGAAAGGGTCGCGCTACGATAAACCTTTCATCGTCCGGCAAAAACGTGTTGGACGCTACGATTTTTTCCGTAGAGACGCATTGCATGCGTCTCCATTCTTTTTACGGAGCAAGGTGCTCCGCCTACGAACATTCTCCCACGTTGTGGGCAACGTGGGGCTACCGATTTTTATGTCGGGCAGGATGCCCGACCCACCATACCTTGTTTTTTTATTCGTCATTCGTCATCCGTTATTTTTCATTATTCATCTGTCATCTGTAATTGTTTAACACTCGATAGTTCTCCAATCATCTTCAAAGCCTCTTCTAATACTTCACCTAATTTCACTTCACCATCTGTTGAAAATATCATCCTGTGTTTTTCGCCTTTGGGTCCAAACTTCTGCGGGTCCGAATGGATGAAAATAGCTAAGGTTGGAGTCCCCACTGCAGTTGAAAGATGCATTATTCCTGAATCAGAGGATATAAAAAGATTGCATCTCTTCAAAAGTGCAGAAAGTTTAGGCAGTGGAAGAATCTCTGTTAAAACTTCAGCCTTATTAAGATTCTTTATCCAGTATTTCTCCTGTGGTCCCCAGGTATAAATCACTTTTACGTTTTCCCTTTTCAGCCTGTTTCCCAATTCGATAAAATTCTCAAATCCCCATTTTTTCTTTCCTGTTCCACCTAAATTTATACCTACTAAGAAATCTTTAAAATTTATGCCCATCTTCTCTAAATAATCTTCGATATATTTCTGCTCTTCTCTTTTAACCTCTAAAAAGGGTAATTCTTCTGATCTTTCAGGGATTAAAAATCTCAGAAGATCAAGATGCATATCCGTAGCGTGCCGGAC
>JAZDLB010000143.1:0-4175 GCA_043802565.1 Candidatus Zixiibacteriota bacterium
AACCCCTCAATTTCCCTTGACAACCCCCAAATTCCCCTTATTTTATTACCTACCATAAAATATGGTATTTATTTTTTTGTATTTTCAGTTTAGATTTTGTATTCATGAAATGGTTTTGAAGTCGGGCAAGGGTGCCCGACCTACGAGGAAAATCAATACCTTCTTTTCTCGTAGGCGTCCGCCTGAGGCGGACCAGCCCCGTAATAGGAGTTTTTCAGAGCTCTCTGTGTTTTTAGGTTAGATTTTGTGTCCGAGAAGCGGAATGGTAGGATTAGTAGTGGGATTAGGTAATCCAGGAAGAAAATATCAGAAGACCAGGCATAACTTAGGCTACCGGGTAGTTGACCTTTTAAGCGAGAAATATAAAAAGAGCTTCAAACCAGGGAAAGCCGATTACCTTTACTGCCAGCTAAAAATTGAAGGGAAAGAGGTCTATTTATTAAAACCTCTTACTTTTATGAACCAGAGTGGTCAGGCGGTTTTTGACTTCTTAGGTTTTTTTAACTTGACTCCGCCTGAGCTTTTTGTTATATGTGATGATATAAATCTCCCCTTAGGTAAGCTAAGGCTAAGAGAGAAAGGAAGTGATGGAGGACATAAGGGCTTAGGCTCGATTATTTATCATCTGGACTCGGAGGAGTTCCCCAGACTGAGACTGGGGATAGGTCCTCTACCAGAAGGTAACGTATTAGAAGATTTTGTTCTGAAAAAGTTTAAAAAAGAAGAGGAAAAAAGCGTAGAAGATATGATTTATAAGGGGGCTTTGACAGTGGAGAGTTTAATTATATTCGGATTAACAGAGAGTATGAACCGATTAAATCCGAATTTAGATCCAACGGATATGTAAGGAGGTGAGTTTTGAGACAATACGAGACTGTTTTTATCTTAGACCCGGGATTAGATGAGGTCATCTGGGATAAAGAGGTAAAAAAACTTGAGGAGCTGATAGAAAATAATAAAGGAAAAATCATCCAGACCCAGCGCTGGGGACTTCGGAGACTATCCTACCACATAAAGAAAAAAAACGAAGGATATTATGTTTTAATCCAGTTTGAAGCTCCTACAAGCCTTATCCGGGAACTTGACAGATATTATAAGCTAAACGAGAGCTGTCTGAGGTTCCTGAATGTCGTCCTGGAGGAGAAAAAAGTGGTTCTGGAAAAAGATAAAGAACCTTCCCCCCTTGGGAGGAAGTAAAGAGAAGGTGTAAATCTAAGTTGAGGAATTGAGGAGATAAGGAGGATTTCGATGTCCAATACCAGGCTGCCCCATCTAAACCGGGTTTTGATCGTGGGAAACCTGACCAAAGATCCGGAATTACGTTACACTTCTACTGGTGTTCCCGTGGCAAACTTCAGGATCGCCTCCAATAAGAAATACAAGGACAATCTGGGTGAAAGCAAGGAGGATGTCTGCTTTATCGGAGTTGTGGCTTGGCAGAAGTTAGCCGAAAGCTGTAGTAAATTTTTAAAAAAAGGGAGCGCGGTCTTAGTCGAAGGAGAACTGCGTAGCAGATTTAAAGAGAATGAGGATGGTAGCAAAAGAAATTTAATAGAGATAAGAGCTTTTCAGGTACAGTTTTTAGACAAAAAGACTGAAGCAGTCCCGGTTGAGGAAACCAGCCTTTTTGATTTAAAATTTTCTGGAGAGGAAAACATCTCTGATTTAAGGAGCTCAATTGAGAATTTATAAAAAGGAGGAAAAAATTAAAACTATGTTAGATGATCTGGAAAGAAGGAAAAAAAAGGTCTGTCGCTTCTGTGAGGATAAATTGAAAGTCATTGACTATAAGGACGAAAAATTACTCAGAAGATTTATCACTGACCGGGGGAAGATAATCCCCAAACGAATTACTGGCAACTGTGCCAGCCATCAAAGGGAGATAACCCAGGCAATAAAGCGAGCACGGCATATAGCTCTGCTTCCCTTCACCACTGAGACCTATAGATAAGATAAGGATGCCGAGGAGAAAATGAAAATAATCTTAAAAGAGGATTTAGAGGATTTGGGAAAATGCGGTGAGGTAATCCAGGTCAAAGATGGTTATGCCAGGAATTATCTTTTCCCCAAGAATTTAGCCATACCTGCTACCAAAGGGAACCTCAGATCGATAAATGAGGTCACCCGGCAGAAGAAGATCCGGGATGAGAAAAAGATAAAAGGGGATGAGAAGCTGAAAGCGGATTTAGAAAAGATCTCCATAACGGCTGAGGTCAGGGTAGGAGAAGAGGATCGGGTCTTCGGCTCCGTAACCTCTCAGGATATAGCCGGGCTTTTAAAAGAGAAGGGTTTTGAGGTTGATAAACGAAAAATAGAGTTAGATGAACCGATCAAAGCCTTAGGAGTTTACACCATCCCTGTAAAAATTCATGGAGAGCTCGTAGCAAATTTAAAATTGTGGGTGGTCAAGAAAAGCGAGGAGTAGCCTTTATCCAGCAGATCCGAAGGAAAAGATAGTCTAAAATAGGATCCAGAGTAGAAGTCGGTATGAAAGAAGTAAAGATAAATGGCATAGCCTTAGATGTCACTACCAATTCGCCGGTGGTGATCTTGGCTCCCTTAGATTCGGACCAGCTTCTCCTTCCCATCTGGATAGGACATTATGAAGCCTGGGCTATCGGTATGGAGCTTTCCGGCCTTTCCTCAAAAAGACCTTTAACTCACGACCTTTTGAAGTCTGCCATTGAATCCCTGGGTGGGAAAATCCTGAAGGTGGAGGTAACTAAACTGGTCAATCAGACTTTTTATGCTAAAATCTATGTAGAGCTGAACGGTTCAGTTAAGGAGATCGATGCCAGGCCTTCAGACTCAATTGCCTTAGCCTTAAAAGCTGGAGCAAAAATCTATGTGGCAGATGAACTGTTTGAGATGAAAAAAGGTGATGGTAAAACTCCAGGAGCAACTGATGCTGAATCCTTAAGAGAGAGATTGAGAAAGATAAACCCAGAGGATTTCGGGAGATATACCCTTTAAATCTTCAGCTTTATTTTTATAGACTCATAAAGCCCTCTTTATGAAACCAACTCAAATAAAATTCGCACAGTTGAAAAAAAACCTTAAAAAGATGGGAAAAGTTCTCATTGCCTTTTCCGGAGGGGTGGATTCCTCCTTCCTTTTAAAAGTCGCTCTGGATACCTTAGGAGAAGAAAACATCTTAGCCGTAACTGCTGATTCAGAGACTTACCCTGGAGAGGAACTGAAATATGCTTCAAATCTGGCTAAAGATTTAGGCTTAGATGGAAAACACCGGACAATTAAAACCTCAGAGCTAAAACTTAAAAATTTCTCAGAAAACCCTCAAGACCGTTGTTATTATTGTAAATCCGAGCTTTTCTCTAAATTAAAAAAGATCGCTCAAAAAAATAAAATTTCTTATGTTTTAGACGGCTCCAACTACTCAGACCGAAAAGATTTCAGACCTGGCAGAAAAGCCTTGACTGAATTAGGAATAAGAAGTCCTCTTCTGGAATCCGGGCTTACCAAAGAGGAGATAAGAGCCCTTTCTAAAAAACTTAAGCTCCCTACCTGGAACAAGCCAGCTTTAGCCTGTCTATCCTCCAGAATCCCTTATGGAGAAAAGATTACACTTGAAAAGTTAAAACGGATAGAAAAAGCTGAAAGTTTCCTGAAGAATTTAGGATTTAACCAGCTAAGGGTTAGAGATCATAATAATATCGCCCGTTTAGAATTAGAGCCAGAGGAGTTTAAAAAGTTAGCGGATGTCCGCCTTTGGCGGATAAGAAAAAAAATATATGATAAATTTAGAGGTTTAGGTTTTACGTATGTCACCTTAGACCTTTTAGGATATAGAACCGGTAGTATGAATGAGCATTTGTCCACAGTCCGCCAAAAGGCGGACAAATTCGGAAAAAGGAGATAAAAGTTTGGAGGAGAAAGACAAAAGAGTTGCTCTAAAGATATATTATGAAGGAAAATGCAAAGAGGTTACCTTTGAAGAGCTATGTTTATCCAATAACTTAGCCCAGGAGGCATTGGTAACCCTTTTGATTAAAAAGAAGATAATCGACCCAAAAGAGCTTATGGAGATGATGGAGAATATCAGAAAAGAAAGATACAAAACCTCTAAGGAGAAATCCGAATTTGGATCCACCTCTGGCGGAAAAGAGTAAGTATGGCAGAAGTCGATAATCCGCCAAAGGCGGATACGATGCCTA
>JAZDLB010000144.1:0-5228 GCA_043802565.1 Candidatus Zixiibacteriota bacterium
ATATTCCCGTGATCAGTAATAGCCAGGGCCGGAAGCCGGTATTCCTTAGCTAAAGCCAAGAGCTCATCTATCTTACAGGCACCATCTAAGAGACTATACTGAGTATGATTATGCAGATGAACAAAATCAGAATGTTTCATAATTTTGCTTTCTCTTCTTCATTTACTTATTTTATGGAATAACTGAAAAAAAGCAATAGAAAATTATAGGATAATTTCCTGATTATTTAAATAGAGCGATTGAAAGAACAAACGTCGGGCATAAAACCCGACGCTATCTGTATTTCCTGTGCCCGTCGTCCGCCTTAGGCCGATAAAAGCATTACGGCTCATAGAGCGGACTGACCCCACCCCTACAACAAACGCCAAACCTCAAACTCCAAACTGTGTTTCAGCAAATTGGTTTAGGTCCACCTCTGAAAAGATAATTTATCAAATAGACCGCATCGCTAACCGTTACCTTACCATCACAATTAGCATCTCCAGCCTCCATTGGATCAGGTGCAGGTCCTCCCCTGAAAAGATAATTTATCAGATAGACCACATCCGATACCGTTAGCGTGCCATCTCCGTTAGGGTCAACTTTAAAAGAGTTCAAGAGAATTGAGACATCGTCGGAATTCGAATTTGCAGTTGCCAGGTCTAAATCTCCATCCTTATCAAAATCCGCGGCAAAAATAGCATTAGGCCAGAGGCCCACAGGATAGGTTGAATCTGAAGTGAAAGTGCCATCTCCATCATTTAGAAGAATCGAGACATCTTCACACATCTGATTGGTGGCTGCTAAGTCTAAGTCTGAATCCCCATCCAGATCAGACACAAAGATAGAGTAGGTAGAGACTGAAGTCCAATAAGTAGAATCAAGGAAAAAGGTGCCATCTCCATTATTCAAGAAAACATTGACAAAGCCAAAATATTCGGAGTAGTGACCCGCCGCTGCCAAATCATTGTCACCATCACTATCCAGATCAGCGGCAAAAACGGAAAATGGTCCATAACCAGAGGCATAGGATGAGTCCAAAACAAAACTGCCTTTACCATTATTCAAAAGCACAGAGACCCAACCAGACAAACCGCTGGCAGTTACCAAATCCAAGTCCTGGTCGTTATCCAAATCAGAAGCAAAAACAGAGTTAGGATTACCAGGGATTGGATAGGAAGAAAATGGTCCAAAGGTTCCGTCCCCATTATTCAATAAGATGGTGACATTAGAGGAACCAAATCCTTCGGCAATGGCTAAATCAATATCCCCATCCCCATCCAAATCACCAGGGAAAACTGAATAAGCTATGCTCCCCACATAATAGTTGTTATGCAGGGTGAATTTGCCATCACCATTGTTTAGAAGAATCCGAACATAACCCATATATTCCCCCTCCTCTTTTGCCACTGCCAGATCATTGTCCCCATCTCTATCGAAGTCAGCCGCACAAATGGAATAGGGATGCCAGCCAATAAGATAGGTCGAATCTTTGACAAAAGTCCCATCACCGTTATTCAGTAAAATCCAGACTTTGCCAGGGTTATCACCAGTCACTGCTAAATCAATGTCACCGTCATTATCTAATTCAGACGCCCAAAGGGAGCGAGGGTAATTGCCAACTGGATGGATTGAATCTGAGGAGAAAGTGGCATTGCCATCCAAAGCTCTTACCGTAAAAGAATAAACGTAGCTGGTGTCCATCTGAAAAGGAACCCCAGCAGAGGATTTAATATCCGTAGTTAACACCACGGTCACCACTTCACCCACATCAAAATCAACTGAAGGATCAAGAGTTGCCGTTCTGGTCTGGCTGTTATAGCTGATCGTCCCAAGATGTAGTCCGGTCAGCCACCCGTTCACCACAAAAGTGGAATCGTTGATGGTGGTACTATCCATATCTATATTGAAAGTCACCAATATATTAGTCGATTCCAGTACATTCAGCTCATTCTGGACAGGTAAGGTTGACACAATCTCAGGCAGACTGTCCTGGTCACGCAGCATCCCCATACCGGTTACAATCTGACTACCGTGAGAGGTATGACCATAGAAAATTTTATAGCTGGCCTTCACCTGCTGGATAACTGAATCCGGAATAGTGCTGAACTCAGCCACCACAGAGTAATCGGCAATAATTGCCTCTCCCCTAACCGATGTAGCAGAAAACTGAAGCCCCGGACATAATAATGCAACCAGGATAATTAAAATAAACAATTTTTTATTCATACTACCTTCTGTGAAAATCTGGTTTCTTCTTTGAGATTAATATAACTAACTTTAAAGTTTTGTCAATCTTTTATGCTGAAAGTTCTAAAAAAGTATTTTTAGAGGGACTTTGGAGTGCGAACCTTTAGGTTTGCCCAATGGTAAAGCTAAAGCTTTACACTCCATATTATTAATTTTCAGAAATCTTTGTTTAAAACTTCTAAAAAAACACTTCTTGCTGGGCTGGTCCGCCTCTGGCGGAAGCCTACGGGAACAAAGGGTGTCGATTTTTCGTAGGTTGGGTACCCTTGCCCAACTACCCACTAATACTTTTTCATAGCTCTCTGTTTAAAAAATTTGACAAAAGAATCTAAAACCATTTATTAATAAGTTATGAAACAGGGAATCTTCTATTTAATCCTATTTTTAATCTTTTCCAGATTTGCTTTTGCTCAAGAAAACTATCTATTCCCTTTAAAAGAAAACCGAGAACTTTCCTCAGTTTTCGCAGACCACAGAGATTTTCATTTCCATTCTGGTATCGACATTAAGACTGGAGAAAAATCCGGATTGGAGGTTTATGCCAGTAAATCCGGCTGGGTTTACCGGCTTTTTGCCTCCTGGTGGGGTTATGGTAAAGCAGTTTATCTAAAACACCCGGATGGAAAACTCACAGTTTATGCCCATCTGTCCGACTTTTCTGAAAAGCTAAAAAAAATTGTAACTGAAAAACAGCTTGAGAATCGAAGATATCGAGTGGATATTTTTGCTTCCGACTTTGGATCTGCAGGAGAGGATACCATCTGGATAGAACCGGGGGAACTAATCGGCTATTCAGGCGAAACCGGAATAGGCGACCCCCATCTCCATTTTGAAATAAGGGATGAGAATAATAGACCTTTAAATCCTCTAACCTCTGGAATTTCTATTCAAGACACTATTTCTCCAGTGTTGCAAAATATAGGAATTAGACCTTTAGACCTGAATTCTTCTGTAAATGGCTCTCTGGAGAAAAAGTTTTATCCTCTCTATTTCGATTCCACTGAAAATATTTATATCTTAAAGGAAATTCCCATTATGAAAGGAAGAATAGGGATTGAACTGTCCGCTTATGATGAGATGGTAGAAAAAGGGAGCAAATTCGGGATTTATAAATTAGAGCTTTATTTAGATGGCTTGCCGGTATTTTCATCTCAGTATGATACCATAGATTTCGAGAATAGCTGGAAAGTAGAACTGGACCGGGATTTCGAGCTTTTACAAAAAGGCGAGGGCGAATTCTATAAGCTCTTTATAGATAATGGAAACGATCTGCCTTTATATCACTCCTTCAATCGAGGCATTCTTGAATTCTCGAAAGATAGTCTACATCAAATAATTATCCAGGCTCAAGATGCTTGTGGTAATTTTTCCGGAGCCAAGATCTATCTTAGAGTAGCTGATATTTATGCAAAAGCAGCTGTAGATACAAAAGATACCGGCATCTTCTTTACTCAAAACCAGGATAAAATCGATGCGAAAAGTGAGGATAAACTGGCAAGTGTGGAGATAGATTCAGGCTCGGTTTATAAAAGGATAAACCTGCAGATTAAAAAAATGGAGAAACCAGAAAAGGTAAGTCAAAAATTGAGAAGTTCCCTATATTCTTTTTCCCCGCAAACTGTCCCCCTGGCTAAACCTGCTAAAATATCTTTAACTTATAAGTGCAAAACCTGTGGACCATCTAAATTAGGTTTATATGAATATATTAATAAAAACTTCAAATTCATCGGACAGGTAATCGATACAGTAAATAATACTATCTCTGGAAAGGTAAGGAATTTGTCAATCTATGCACTCCTTGAGGACACTAAACCACCGGAAATAAAAAGCGTCTACCCTAAACCTGGTCAGATAATAAAAGGTGAAGAGCTTATTATCTCCGCCTGGGTCAGGGATAAGCCTTCAGGAATAGGAAGCGATCTGGATATAAAAGTTTTTCTGGATGGAGAATGGTTGATCCCCGAATACGATCCGGAGAAATTTGTTTTACTCTCAAAGCCTCTTCAAACTTTGTCTCCAGGCTGGCATAAATTAGTGATAAAAGCTATGGACCGGATGGGGAATGAAAAAGAAGTGAAAAGCAAATTTAAAGTAATATAGCAATCTTCCCGCCTTGAGGGCAAGGCGGATTACCTGCTACCAAGTTAGGTAAACCCATCTTGCCCTTAAGATGGGTAGATTATGGAGAGAATAATCGATGATTCCTTTACGTGATGACATACCCTCGCAAAAAAAACCGATAGTTACTACTTCTTTAATTTCTGTTAATATCCTAATCTTCTTTTATCAGGTTTCTTTAGGTGAAGGGTTTGAGCAATTTGTGTTCAAATATGGAGCTATCCCTTATCAGATTACACATGGGGAAGGGGTCACTCTTTATTCTACCTTCCCGTTCCCCTTAACTCTTTTCACCGCTATGTTCCTGCACGGTGGATTTTTGCATCTCTTGGGTAATATGCTTTATTTATGGATTTTCGGTGATAATGTAGAGGATAGATTAGGGCATTTTAAATTTCTGGTGTTATATATAATCTCAGGATTAGGAGCAAGCCTTTCCCATATAATCATCTCGCCAAACTCAACCCTCCCAATGGTAGGGGCATCTGGAGCAATTGCTGGTGTCTTAGGTGCTTATCTGATAGAGTTCCCTTATGCCCGGATATCAACCCTTGTTTTTTTTGGATTCTTTGTCAGGCTGATAAGGATCCCGGCATTTTTCGTTCTGGGATTCTGGTTTATACTTCAGTTACTTTATGCAATTCCCTCCTCCGGAGCACCTGGCGGTGGTGGGGTGGCTTGGTTTGCCCATATCGGAGGATTTTTGATTGGTATTTTTTTGTCGATAATATTAAAAAGACGAATTTAAAACTGGGGTAACATTTACAAGTTATCTGCCAGGCAAAATTTGGGGTTCAAATTTAAAAAAAATGAGTCCAGAATCCTTACCAGAGTCCAAAAAACTCAGATGTGATTTCTGTGGTAAAAGGTTTAAAAAGGGA
>JAZDLB010000145.1:0-12971 GCA_043802565.1 Candidatus Zixiibacteriota bacterium
TGTTCTCTTTCAAAGGCGAGATAATTCTCTCAAACCCCTTGACGATTCTGTGGATTGCCATCCCCTTATTTATTCAGACAAACCTTATTTTCTGGTTGGGGTATTTCCTGGCTAAGGCGTTGAAACTGACCTACGCGGATGCCGCCCCTTCCGCCATGATTGGCGCCTCCAACCATTTTGAAGTGGCAATCGCCACCGCCACGATGTTGTTTGGGCTTTCTTCCGGTGCGGCTTTAGCCACCGTGGTCGGAGTCTTGATTGAAGTTCCGGTGATGCTGATGCTGGTGAAAATCTGCCTGCGTACCCGGCACTGGTTCCCCTGATACATTCACCCGATTTCTGCCTTAAGAATCTCTTTCTGGATTTTGAGTAGAAGATTTCTGTTTTCATAAAACCGTTCTCTTCTTAAACAGAGAAATAACCTCATGTCAAGCACTCCGTCGGTTTTATAATAACTATCCTGGCACATTTGCTGCATCCGGGTTTCTAACCTGGCGGCCTGGTGCAGGTTTTCCACCGCTTCTTGATAATCGCTCTTTTTAAAAGCGGAATCAGCCATAAACCTGTGGTTTTGAACCTCAGACCACTTCCCGATAAATTGGGTGTAAGCCTCCAACTTTTCTATCCTCTTTGCCAGGTTATCCTGGCGAACCATTTTTAACCTCTTCATGATGGTTTCTATCCTGGTAAATGCTACCTGGTTAGACTTTATGATGAAGGGATTAAGCCCGGGGCTATCCGAATAGTTGATATTGTGACGTAGGAGTTCAAAAATTCTCGCTACTTCCGAGGCCGCCCCTCGGTAGTATTTTGAAAAGTAGTCCTTGAGAATTTCATCCAGATTCCCCGCGTTATTTTTCCAGGCAATCTTTGAGAAGATATATAGATTGAAGGCGTTCCGCCACCAACTATGCGTCTCAATATATAGAATGTCCATGCCCAGCATCCCTTCTTCAGAAACGTGTCTTGTCCAATTCGCCACGTCATCCGGGTTTAGCCGCACGTTCCCCTTCTTTGCGTAATTGTCTGCCCAATCGTACTCCAACCGGTAGACACCGTAACAGCCATTCTCTTTACTCCATTCCAACCAATCCTTTCCTTGCGGGTCACGACCCGTTACCAGAATCAGGATATTTTTGTTCCCTTTGGTTATTTTAGGGATGATTCTGGTTGGTCCGGTGTAGCGGATATACTCAATTAGTAGTCCGGGCCGAATCTTTTCTGCCAATTTGGCGATTGCAACCGTCAGACGTATTATCTTTTCCGGGTCTTTTTCGCAGTTGTTACATTTACAGAACTGACCGCCATCCGCTGGCCAGAGACCGAGAATATCCACCTCTGGATGTTCTTTGATATACCTTAGGACATTTCTCGTATATTCTTTAAGAGCCTCTTTATTGGTATAACAAATCTGTGAGGGAATCTTTAGTCCGCCATTTACGGTAAGCCATTCTGGCCATACCTTTTCCGGATACGCTACTTCGTAGGGGAAAATTATTTCGCCAGGGTCCTGGAAATACCGGATGAGGTTTCCCAAAGATAAAAGAAGGTTTTTGGTCTTCGCACCAACCTTTTTCTTTAAGTAAGAGGGCAGACGGTAACCCCAACTTTCCTTACCCCCTTTTACTGCATACCAATCCGGGTGCTTAACGTAGTATTTCTCCGGAGGCAAAAAATAGAAGAGGTTATGGCTATGCATGTTGAGCATTATGCCCCGTTTCTTTAACTGGGGGAGAACAGCGTCTTGTACGTCTTCCCACCGAAGAATGTCGGTACTCCACAGGTCGGTTCCGTACTTCCCCGGGTGCGTGGATATCACATTAAATCGGTTCTTTGCCATCCAGTCTATATGGGCCAGGATAAGGTCAATGTCTTTTAGAATCATGGGTTCCAGGACGATGCCCCGGTATTTAAGTTTCGGTTCTTCCTGCCAGTGGAGTTTCCCGGTGGTTAATGAGTCTCTCTTTGGCACTATTTCCTCTGTCTGGGTGGGATAGAACCAGCGACAACCAAGATATTCCAAAAAGGAATAGACCGCATATAATATCCCCCGGTCACTGTTACTTGTCAGGAGGATATCTTTCTTGAGGCTCTGGACTGAAAATCCATCCTCAGGCATCTTTTTGCCACCGGTAAGAAGATTTAGGATGATATTTGTTTGTTGACCCGGAGCGTTTTGAGAGATGGGAACCTTAAAATCGGTCATTTTGTAAATATACCGCTGGAGTTCTTCGGCGGCAAAGGAAAGGATAGCGCTTTCTTTACTCACCAGGATATGATGCGAGTGCATTTACGCGGTATATTTATGCCCAGAAGAGCATATTTCCGGTCTGACCGGTGAAGAAATCGATGATGAGCCAGATTCCGTTTACGACAAACTGTCCTACAATCAAGCCGATAAACAATAGTTTACTTTGTTCGTAAGCCCTTGGTCCACCGTACCGTAAAATCAGCGCTTTGACCAGCCAGGCGATAAAGATGGAGAACCAGAGCGCATTGGTCATCCCTATAGTGGAGAAAGCAAACCCCAAAGGATGTAAAGGAAACCAGAAGAAGCGTGTCTTCATAAACTGGAGAAGTATGGTAAAGACCGCACCGATTCCCATAAACCCTAAGTAAATCCAATCAACGCCGGTAGGATTTTTAATCTTTTCCACAATATAGTCCCAGGGGTATTGTGGCCCATGCACAAAAAACCACGGGTCAGCGTTTATCGCTCCGTGTTTATATCCCAGGACCAGCGTAGCCCAGATGGAAGAAATCAGGGAGATGACCATCGCGAGAACAATCGCCCAGAACACAACTTTCTTCCGTTTCTTGACCTCCTCTAACATCTTTAGTCCATTAGCCACGGAAGCCATCACAAAGGTCCTTACGTCAGAAGCATAGATAAAGGTAAGACCCAGGGAAGCAAGATTTCCCGGCCCAAGATGGGAAGTCCCCAGCAGAGAATTAGTAGTTACCGGAGCGATCACCGGTGCCCGGGTAGCCGCCAGACCGCCTTCCACAATCACCCGGGTAATTCCGATAAAGACCAGCAGAGCGAAAAACAGGAAGATAAGTGAAGGTAACGGAGAGAGTCCGCTCATTACCAGCCACAAAAAGATAAACAAGATGCCCAAGACCGTTCCCCAAAAAGCAACCGGCAGAGAGATAATTTCGTCTTTATCCTCCTCCCCCCCTCTCCGGAGCGCTCTTTTACAAACCCCAGATAGGTGGTGGCGTGAAACCCACAAACCATACAAAACTATCACCAGAAGTGCACCCAATGACTGCCAGCCTAACATCGGTCGGTCCGCATTGTAGGGCAGGAATTCGTTCCGTCCAAACCCGGTAATATTGAAGAACCCCTGTTCCGCAGTCGTCAGAAGACAGAAGAACCAGAGGCTGAAGGAAAGGGAAAGGTTGACAAAGTAGGTAAAGCCAATCATCGGGAAACTTAACAGAAAAGGAATCTTCAATGTTCCCCTGAAGAAAGGCAGACTGGTAGAAAGTTGAAGGTTAGGGAATAGAGGCTGATAGAAATGGATTCCGTTGATACAACCGATAAGCAAAGGGACAAGCAAACCCAACCAGAAGATTTTATTTTGAAAGAGTTTGTTGGTCGTGGAGTGAATAAGTTCCAGGGGCGCTTTGATTAACGGGTAGTTGAGCCTTTCGCGTTCTACCCACTGCTTGCGCAAAAGAACCATGATGAAGGTCATCACCAGATAAAGGACTAAAATGAGGGAGAGCCAAAAAGATAACGGTTTAACCCAGGTCAGCCAGGGGATACCCTGTCCGGGCGGTAACCCTTCATAAAACCACCTGACCGCATTTTCATCCTGTAAAATCAACCAGTTTTTAATATGGGGTATTAAGAGGGTTCCCCACTCATTCTGGGGAGTTGCGTAATATTTAACTCCGCTAATTAAAGGCACTAAATAGAAAGTCAAACCCATGGTGGGAATAGCACAGGCAACTACCATCATCATATAAATCAGAATCATCTCCGGACCGGAGAGAGACGACCGGGGGAAGAATCTTTTCAGGAGCAGGTTAAACAAGGAAAGCCAGAAGATGAAAAAGATTGCTCCGGCAGTGGTGAAATCTATGGTCATATAAGAACCATGGATGAGCATCTGGTTGTAGACATCACCGGCTCCGATGAAGAATGACAGGACCAGTCCTACGATAATCGCCCGCAGCGTAAATCCTCTTTCCTCCGCCTCATTTGGCATCTCTACCCCCGTTTATTATGCCGGTTACTCTCCGAACTCCAAAACGCCGTACCCTTCTGGTTTGTGCCAGGTGCCGCTATCTGTTGGGCACCAGCATGTCCACATCTCTTTTCCCTCAAGGCTTTTACTCCGGACTTCTCTGTCTCGGCAGATATTAAGTCCCCAGGCGGTTCCTTTCTCAACGGAACCTCCTTTGGTTAAGTTTTTCAGGGGCACGGTGAAAGTTATCGTCCAGGAATCCTTTCCTTTTTCAATCCTGCTTGAGGCGCCGGTCCAATTGCCGAACGTGGATTTTTTCCCGTCCAACAACGTTTGTTCTGCAATGGCTCCGTTGGTATTGCCGAGGATATGGTAAAAATTTTTTCTGGTCCTGCCGACATCAATGAAGAGTTCTACGCAGTCATCTTCACATATATACATTTTTTCTTTATCCTCAGGTTTTATGACCGCTTTAATCTTATCCATCTGTTCTTCGTAACATTTAACCCTTACGTAGATGTTCTCGTTGTCATACCCGACCCATGCCTCGGTCCTGGAAATTACAGGGTCTCCGCCTAACGAATAGAAATTTCCCACATGGTTACTATCGGTTTTTAACAGGTTTTTTTCATCTCTCAAGAAGGGAACGATTAGACGTCTCTTTGCACTCTTCATGAAAACAAAGTGTTTTATGCAGTTCTTCTCCATCATTCCGTACACCGCCTCTTTGAACAGTCTCACCCTTGTCCTATAAGGCTCATCTTCGGCTAAGAGGGAGGCGCTATTGATAAGTTCCTTAAATTTCTTCAGTTCTGAAAGAGGGCATATTTTATCCCAGTTGGCATCTATCTGGTCTCCCTCCAGTTTCCAGTTCTCTTTATTAGAAAACCTTTCTTCCATCTTCACGAAAAACTTTTTCATTGGTTCGCAGGCCGGCCCATAAAAAAGTCGGCAGTATTCATCCAATATTTCGTCCACATCCGAGGTGGCGTCATTCAATAGTTGTAACTGAACGTAGAGGTTTAGATGGTCCTGGGCAATGTTAGGAAGATACCCCTCATAGCAACTCAATTCGTTAAAGATTCCCCGACACTCATTTTCCTTGAGAAACCGGATGTCCTCCGCGATTTCACGAAGAAAGATGCCCGGGAAACTGTTGCCCGAGTAATTTCCTTGAATATGGTCAAAGTACTCCCAGAGGTACCACCTGCGTACCGTCTTTGCCCAGTCTTTGATTTCTTGCGAATAAAATCTTTTGTACCCAGGGTCTTTTATGCCTTCGGTGAGTACCCGACAGACTTCCACGGCTATATTATCAGAAAGCTCCACTTTATCCGGTACTAAAGCATATCGGGCATAGGAACAACAGTTTACCCATTTATCCGGATTTCGTTTCTTTACTTTTTTAGCCACCTCGTTCACTAAATTCCACGCATAATTACTTGTCCGGTCAGTCCAGAAATCGTAACCCTTTGTTTCGGCGACGCTTTTTATTAATGTCTGGCATTGGGGACACTTACAATACTCATCTGTATCATAAGGCATTACACAAAAATAGTCTCCGGATGAACGTTCATGGTTAGTTTTACCGGTAAAATAGTCGTTGGCATCTTGAACGACTATTTTTAATAACTCCGGGCTAGTCAGACATAATTGTGAGGGATGCTCATATCCCTGGGCTAGAATATCTTTCTTATCAGGGAAACGCGGTTTAAACCATTCAACGATTAGGGAGTGATTAGCATTGAATGCTTCACAACCAACCAGTTTCATTCTTAATTCCCAGAGGTTTAAATCACGGGCGTTCATGGGAACACGTTTCTTCTCTGAACCCACAAAATTGAAGTAGTCAAGGAAAGCATAGGGATAAATTTGCCGGTATTGGGACCAGGGTTTAAGCCTTAAATCAACATCTTTAAATGTGATACTTTCTTTTTTGGGACATACTTCGCCTAACTCCCCCGGCAGGTACCATCGGATACCGCAAAATTTTTGTAAAAAGGTGTGCACCGCGTATACCGACCCAACTTTTTTTGACCATTCCGGCTTTAATGACCACTGTTGTAGAGCAAAACCATCCCAGAGGCCATTGCCTTCATAGTCTATCAGTCCGTATTCCGGCTCGTCGTAACCCATCAGAACCAGCATATCATCATAGGTAGCAATAGCATACTCCTGTTCTGCAAAGTCACCATTTTTCAGTCCCAACGCCCGGGTAAGTTTACTTTCCCCTACCAGGATTTTAGGACCTTCAAAGGGGTTACTGTCATCTGTGACAACTTTCGCCCTGGCACCGGTAATTTTTTCCAGGTAGTGGTTTAATTCTGCAACCGCAATCTGAGCGCTTTTAGTGGGGTGGGCGGAAACGACTATGGTCGCATCAGCTTTTTTCATTCCACTGCGTACTATCGTAACAGTCCCTTTTCCTTTTTGCACCATATAATCCACCCGATTTTTTCCATACGCTTCTAATGAACCCGGGATATCACTCCCCTTTTTTTCCCATACAAAATTAATTGTTTCGGAGCCACTGACCGGCGCATAGTTACCAAGGAGAAGGTTCGCTCCTAACGCTAATGTGACGATACCCAAAATCCATCCAACTTTTGTCATGTTACCCCAACTATATTTGACACTACCTTTTTGGAGTTAATCTTTAATTTCTTGACCAAGTATCTTTAAGGCATTTCTGATTTCTATAATCTGGTTAGCCAGGCGGTTTCGCTCTTCCAGGATAATAACCGGTTTCTCAGTATATTCGGTTAAACTTTTTACCACCTCCGGATTCACCTCCAGAAGTTTGTTAGATGTTTCTATCAGAGAAGAATATCTTCCTTGCTGGTCAATTTTTCTTACCTCATCCGTTAGTTCCTTTAGAAGGTAAAAGTATTCATAGTCTTCTAATCCATCCCGGATATTCTCCAGTCGGATAGAGGGCCAGGGACCATCAGGTCCAGGGTAAACGAGATATCCGTCACCAAAAAGGTCGGTTTTCCATTCTGAATTCGGCCACCTTTTCGTGGGGTCCCTTTGCCAGAGTTTGCCGGTTCGGTCAGTCCAGTAAGCAGTCCCCCAGTAGAGAAAACCGTCTATTTTGTATTTCCAACTCATCCAGAAGAGCAGGCGATACCCGGTGGTCAAATCAGGGATATGAAAGTTAGCATAGGGATAAGACGGGTCCCAACATATATACCACCAAATCTCTTTGCCTTTCCGGCGTTCCTTTTCGTAGATCTTAGGGTCAAAACTGTCCATCTGAGGACACCAGATTTCCATCAGGTCATCAAGGTTATACCCTGGCCTTGCGCCGGCAGACATCCTTTTCAAATCCGGAGCAGTCTTGCGTATTAACTGGTAGATATGTTCTAACTGAGGGGGTCGGGTTCGGGAGGAGGGTTCGTCTATACCCTGATAATGCGCGACGTCAAACCAGCCTTTCTCTTTAAAATGCTGTACATAAGCCTTCCAGAATTGAACGAAGAGTTTCTCCTGCTCTTCCTTCGATTCGTTCTTCCAGTCGATGAGGACTCCGGTAGCCTTATCTTTCACCGCCTTCACATATTCCGGTCCCCCAATGATTGAGGTCAGACCACAAGCACCATCACTACAAGAAAGGTTCATATTATAGGCATTACAGCCATTGGCCATACTTACTTCTGTAAACTGATCCAATTCTGAAAAGTCAAAGGAGTAAGCGCCGTCCGGTTCGCGCCAGATCTTCACTCTCTGAATCGGTCTTGGTTCCTGCAGGTAGGAACCGAGCCGATATTTCCACAGAAACTCAGCCCACTGCTTGTACATATCAATATCTATTTCTCGAAAATAAAACATCTCTAGGACATTCCCGCTGAACCAAAAGTCTGTCCGCAGATGCGACTTCTTGGAAAGAGTAAAATCCCACACTTTCAGTTTCAGAACCGCGACCAGGGAATGAGAATTGGTTGTCACCACCCTGATTTTTCCTTGATAATCTCCAGGAGGGGTCGATTCCGGAATATATACTGTTACCCAAAAAGACTGAAGACTCCTTTCACCGGGAAAGGCAAATTCTGTTAAAGGAATGGTCAAAGGGAATAAGGGGTCAGGCCACCAGGGACCTTGGTCAGGATACTTTACCGGAAAAGGGGGTTTGGAAAGATGGACATAACCGATTCGTCTGATTTCTATATTTTGTCTTCCAAGTATGTGACCATCTTTGCCGATTAAATCACCGGCTTCTATATTTACTCCAGCCAAATCCTTCCAGAACGGAATGACTGCTAATTGGCATGCGACATATTCGTTACGGGCACCAGATAGGGAATAGTCTGCAGATATCTCTCCAGAAAAAGTTTTATTCGGAAAGAGCCTTTCTAAACTGCTTTCCCAGCTTAAACCAAACTCCGGCTTCGCCACCTGCGAACAGAAAACAGTGAAAGCCTTAAGTTTTATCGCCTCTCTTTCTAAAATGGGCATTTCTTCTGTTAAGGTCCGGATTTGCCGGGTTATTCTCGCCCATTGTTCGTTGGTTAATCGGCTTGAAGTCGTAAGTTCTTCCTGTAATCCCTGGACTTCCCGAAGAAGAGAACTTGCCCTTTCGTAAAATTGCCTGATTTCCAGAACTTCTTTAGGAAGGTTCTTTGGTAATTTTTCCCAGTTCTTTAGTTTCTCTTTAGAACTGTTAAGTACAGAAGAGAAGTCAGGTAGAGAAAACTCCGCTTTGCTTAAGTGGAGTAGGCGTTCAGTTTCTAAGTCTGTAATCTCTAAATATATCTTATGTGAACCAGGTGAATTTAGAGAGTATTTAAGTTCTACAGTTTTTTCTTTATGGGGTGGAATTTCTACCCGGGCTGGAATCTCTTCTGAGTTAACCGCAAGATAAGACCTGACCTCCTTAGATTCATTCGTTGGATTCTGGACCGTTAGCCTTATCACGCCTGGTCCGTAGACAGAGCCTGGCGGTGGGTTGACTTTTACGTTGGGATGGTTTTCGGAACCGGTGAAGGTAATCTTTCCGAAGTTTGAATCAAGTGGTGGAGCGGTCAGGGTTGGTCTTTCAAAAGCAACCGGCCAGAAACTTTTCTCTCCTTTGGGAATCTCTGAGCGAGCCAGGGCTAACCTCCAGGTTGCACCTGCAGCCGGAGTGCCGATAAATTCTCCTGCCTCGGGAAAGTCTATGAATGGAATAGCCACCTCCACACACCACCGGTCCGGATATTTGGATTGCCCGCTACGCCAAAGACCATTCCAGGAAGGTCCTTCGTTGGCGCTCCGGTCAAACCGTGTTCCTTCTACGTTAGCGCATATCTGGAAATAGCCGGTGTCTTTAGGCCCGACAAATATTTCAATAACGTCACCCTGAAAAATTTCTTCCGTCTCTAACCAGGGTTTTGCCGCCGTTATCCTCCCCATCTGCGATTCGTAAGCGATGAAAGCCAGATAAAGGTTTTCCGCGTCGTAAGTAAGGAGTACCTCGCTCTTTTCCTTTGCCGATAAGCCCGTATTTTGCAGAATGAATTCAGAGATTTTCGCCGCCTTTTGCCAGCAGGGCTCGTCCAGAGAACCATCGATGACGGGTGGTTCTTCTACCATCGGGACTTTTATTACCGGTTCGGCGCCAGCCATCCCGATAACTTCCATTTCCAACAAAAGGATAGTTAGTAGAAATATAGATTTCTTCATGCTTTTCTTCTTTTGTTATTTACACCGCTGGTTATTTTAAGACTTGTTGGCGTTTGGACCTGTAGTTATATTTCCGTCCAGTCAAACACAACAGTAAGTTTTTCATTTGTTTTATGAAGTAAACCCTGGTATGCTTCTTGGCAACACGCCGGGGACATTTTTTCATAAATACCTTCTACTCGTACGCTGCCTTCTGCAAGCCACTTCATCGCTGATTCGTAATTTTCAAAGATGTTGCCATTACGAAATTCGGTTCTGGTACGAGGCAATTCCCATTCCCAACCACTGCGCACCACCGCGTATCGATGGAAGATGATGTTTAAAAGTTCGTGGGCGAAAATATCTGTCCGCCGTTTCCACGGAACCCCGACTAACACGACCTCTCCGCGTTTTCTCACTACTTTGCATCCCTCAATGGCCGCCCCTTCGTAACCGGAACATTCCACTACTAAGTCAAAAATACCACCATTTTTCCATTCATCAGGAATAGAAGCGACCACGTTTATACCTGCCGATGCAGCAAACTTCTGGCGTACAATGTCCGGTTCACACGCGGTCACCGTATAACCGCACCGGGTGAATATTTGAGCGGCGAGATATCCCACCGGTCCCAGGCCACTTATAAGAATCGGAGCCGGCGGGCGGGCTGTAGTGGTTACCATGGTAGACATACTTACTCCCATCAGGCGCACAAAGACTGCAACAAAAGGAGAAAGTCCAGGCGGTACAGGTACCACGTGTTCTCTGATCGTACGTTGAAAAGATTGGTGTGCTCCCTCGCAGAACACAATATCTCCTTGTTTGATATCCTGGACTTCGCTTCCTGTTTCTTTAACCACAAAAACAGTTGCATATCCCGGGTTTATGGGAAACACACTGCCTTCCAAAAGTCCCTGATAACAGGCGAGTTCCGTCCCCGGACTTATGAGTGTAGCCAGAGTTTTTCCCCTTATTCCCCTGGCTGAGAGCGGCGCGGGGTCTTTTGTAAAAGGAACTATTTCCGCGGTTTCCCTTTTTACAAATGAAACGCGGCAGTCTGTTTTCATAAGTGCACCCCCACTTCCTGTGCTTTCTGCCGGATGAAATCTGCGGCAAGAACGTATTCCTCCGTCGTGGACAAATGTTCCAACATGAGGGAAGTATCCGGGTCAAGTTTTTCTATTTCCGTAAGATAAGTTGCGTAATCCAGATTTCCTAAGCCGGGTCTGACTTCATCAAGGTGTACGGTGAGTTTGCCGGAGAGAGAAATGTCCTTTGCATGGCAACTTCTAATATAAGGTCCGAGTTTTGCTACAAAATCCCGGATAAGTTTACCGGTGGCGTAGTATTTTTCGGGACTGTTAATCAGATTTACCGGGTCAAAATGGACCGCAAAAGACTTTCGGTCAACCGCCTTGATCAGCGCAAGATAACTTTTTGCAGAGTTCGGATACATCCAGGGCATAGTTTCCAGCGTGTAGAACGACCTTTTTGGTTTCACGGCATCAATGATTTCCCTCACAGTTTCCACGATGAGGTCAAAAGTTTCCTTGGTGAAATTTTTTGGGTCATGGCCGTCCCACTGTTTCCCCCGCGAACCGGAGATATTGACACAACACCGGGCGCCTATCTCGTCGGCGAGAAGTAACTGCTCCTGGCAATAGAGGAGAGCTTTTTTCTTTTCTTCCGCGTCTTTACTCAAAGGATTGCTCCAGGCACCTGTTTCGGCAATGACGATTCCGGCTCTTATCGCAACCTTACAGTACGTTTTAAGTGCCTCTTTGGCGCGTACGGTCGGACAGAATGCGGCGGTGTACCCACATCTACGTATCGTTTCCACCCATCCTTCCGGGGTGTTGCAATTATCGTAAATTGGTCCACCCAGTCTCATAAATAGACCTTTTTTTCTAACAGCACTGGCTCAAAAATCTTTTATTCTATTCTTTCTGCCATTGCCGCAGAGAAACATCCTCTACCCGAAGGATAGATTCCTCGCTCTGAGCCGTAAGTTGAATTCTGAGGCTCACCGCATTATTCGGCGCTATTAACCGTTCCGTATATTCTCTCCACTCCTTGCTGCGCAGGTAAGAGGTGAAATTGTGGGTACTGGTGTAATCTTCGGAACCATCATTTTTGATAATCTTAACGTCCTTAATTGGAGTACCGGAAGAGTCGTTCCAATAGTAGAACGGGAGGGAAAGATAATCGTTCATTACCTTATAGAAAAGAGTAAGCTGGTATTCTTTGCCACCAATGACCGGGATATCCTGGAGAACATAACTTGCCGGAACGCCTTCCTTGGGAGTTTTAATTTCGGCACATCCTTTAGAAGTAACTCCGTCATCGGTAATCCAGGTCACGTTATAGGCAGTCCAACCGCTCGTGCCTCCGTCAAATCCGCCATTCTTCACCAATTCTCTTCCCGGAACCTCCGCATCTGTTCTAACCGTTAAGCCAAAGAAAAAGACCATAACCGCCCCGATTACTAAGAATCTTTTGCCCATCACTCTCCTCCTCATTGGGTTATACCATTGTCTAATTGGTTTTGCCACGTCGCTGCGCCTGGATTCCTCCATAGTATTGCATGACCATCAGCGAACACGATATTCATCGTATCCTTATTACCATGGGGCCACCGCGCGTTATCAGTATAGGGGTAATAAAAAGAAAGGGAGCCACAATAACTGGTACCCTTCCCACCCTCTCCGTAAAGAAGGAAGGTAGAAGGGTTTACGGTCACTGACCTCGGATAAGGACCGTCTAATTTGTAGTCAGCATAATTTGTTGTGACGTGTATCGCATAGTCGACATCGTTGGGGTAAGTCACGTTATTTACATCATACCATTCAGACGTTGGCCGGGATGGACATCCGAAGATTTTCGCAGGGCTCTTAACATATACATTCAGGAGCCCCCCCATCGATATGTCTTGCCACCAAGCCTGCGGAACCCAACCATCATAATCTTGAGCGTACATCGCAGTGGCTAAATAGATTTGTTTCAGATTACTTATACAATTTGCTGCCCGGGCTTTTTCCCTTGCCTGACCGAGTGCCGGCAGTAACATCGCCGCCAGAATGGCGATTATTGCAATCACCACCAAAAGCTCAATTAACGTAAAGCCGGTTTTTC
>JAZDLB010000146.1:0-4797 GCA_043802565.1 Candidatus Zixiibacteriota bacterium
CCACTAATAGAACTTCACCCTCCAATCCCGAATCATTGAACATCTTATCGAAATTATCTAACAAAAAGTCGAGATTTTTCGATTCATTATAAGCTGGTACTACTACTGAGATTTTATAATTATTCTCTTTTTTATTCTCAGGCATAATCTGTGGGGGCGGGGTATCCCCACCCTTATCCTCATGTTTTGTAAATATATCCCTTAAATCCCAAAAGTCAACCTAAACCCTTTCTGGTATATTGAAATTTTAGAGCGAATCCAAAGGGGTAAGGTAACCTCGACCCTACCTCTAATAATCTCACTAATGAACATAAAGCCCTTGTCTTGAAATCCTTTACTCCTTTGGAAGTTCATACAAAAGGAGTGGCCTATTATACGAGGTATGAACTGGATATTCTTTTAATAAAATAGCCTTAGACATTAAATCCGGATAGGTTTGCTTGAAATACTTATCCTCCCAGCCGTCTTTGGAGATTATCAAATGGGTGGGTTTAAATCTCTGGATGACCTTTTCCTTATTAGCAAAATCCTGCATCATAATTACCCTATGAGGAGTTTCCAGGCTTAAAGTAGCCGCCCAGGGACCGGCAATTATGCTCCCCTTAGGAAGGGAACTTAGGTCCTTAGAAATATCTAAAAGGTCATAAGTAAGATTACCTGACCAAACTGAATACTGCTTCAAATCGCTGAAGATGACCAGAAAGAGCATCACTCCTACAAGCAGGTATTTCAAGCTTTTTGGAAAAATAAACCCCTGCTTAAGCTTTTGAATCTGAGAAAGCCCTATAACCCCACCAGTCACCAAAAGAGCTAAAATTATCGACCTTGTCACCAGAGCGGAGTAGTTTTGAGCTAATCTCAAAATCCCCTCAAACCAGCTATTCGGGTCTGAGGAAAAGAAAGAAACCGTTCCATAGAAACTTTGATAATGGAAAAGAATATATAAGATTATGCTATAATAGAGATTATAGATGAAAACCACCAATATCCCGAATTGTAAAACCAGGCTTAAAGGATTCAGTTTACCTGAGAGCTTGATCTTCTTCGCATCCATTATCTTCTCTACAAAAAAACCAGCTAAGATGCACAATGGCGGAACCAGGATCAATTGATACCTAATCGGATGATAATTCGGATAGGATAGGAAAAAAATCACCATAATTATCCAAGATACACAGACAAATTCCAGGGAAGCTTTGGTTTTGATTTTCTCGCCTATATTTTTTATCCAGTAGAGAATATAGATAAAAGAGCAGAGGTAAACGAAGAATATCCTGGGAAAAAGTTTATCACTCACTCCCAGGGTAATCAAACTTCTCAGGAAAGCGCCTAAATCCTCTGCCCTGCCGGCTGGCGATTTAAGCGTACCTGCCTGGATATAGCCGATCACCGCTGTCCGGTAAGGCAGAAGAACAAATAACAACCAGATTATCCCACCTCCGACCATTCCTAAACCAAAATAAAAAAGGCTCGGTGTAATTTTTTTCTTTACCCCCTCTCCATGAGCCGTCAGGCTTTTATCGGCTTTTTCTATCCAGGCCCAACGTAAAATCTCAAAAATTATCACTGGAAAAAAGAAAAGCCCGGAGATCTTGACAAAGAGAACTGCCAGGGCAAAGGCTACCCCACCCAGAATAAAATAGGCTTTTTTGTGTTTTCCTAATTGCACAAAAAACAAAGAGAGGAAAAGAAAGAAAAGCAGGCTGGTTTCCTCCAGGGCCAGACGGTTGTGCATAACATAGATATAGGATATCGCCAGGAAAAAAGAGGAGAAGATTGCCGCTTTTGGGCTCCCCTCCCTTTTAAGCTGAAAGAAAACCAAAAGGATCGTGCCCAGGCTTAAAAGAACAGGTAGGATCCTAATCTGAATAAATCCTATTCCAGCTAACTTGAATATAAAAAAATAACTGAAAGACAAAAGAGAGGAGATGCCCATCCGAAAAAAATCATCCATCTTCCATTCTCCCCATAAGACTTTATTCCGAGCATTGATGGCGATTGCACCCTCATCCGTATAGGGACCCAGGCTCCAGGATAAATCCGGGGGAGGGTCAGCTGAAAGGTGTGAAAACCTCAGATAGATACCTAAAAGGAGAATCATCCCTAAAAAGATATAAAGAATAGGACCTTTGAGAAGCTGATCAATAAAAACTTGATCTTTCTTTATCTCTGGAACGATCTGCTTTTTATTCTTTCCTATGGATCCAGATTTGGACTTCTTTTTGCCCATATAGACTAAGGTCTGAAAAGTCGAGAGTGAATAATTCCCAACCGGTCTAAGGCGAATTTGAAAATCGTCCACAGGGTTTTAAACCCATAGACCAGCGAGACTCTGAAATTGACAGAGGAAGCCTCTTTATAATATTTGGTGCTTACCGGAATCTCCGCTATCCTCTGCTTAAAAGCCACGGCTTGAGCTATAATCTGGGAATCGAACACGAAATCGTTAGAATTGCGCAGAAAAGGAACTTTTTCTAAAAAGCTCCGGCTATAAGCCCGATAGCCAGTATGCATCTCTGAAAGTTTCTGTCCCAAGATAAAATTCTCAATTAAAGTCAGAAATCTATTGGCTAAAAATTTATATAAAGGCATTCCTCCTTTAAGCGCTCCGCCCTTTTGCATAAGCCTTGAACCTAACACAAAATCAGCCACACCTTTTTTTATTGGCTCTATGATCTGCGGTATCAGGCGCGGGTCATACTGTCCATCCGGATGAAGCATCACCACAATATCCGCCCCCTCCCTTAAAGCCTCTAAATAACAGGTTTTCTGATTCCCGCCATACCCCACGTTATGCGGGTGGCGGACTACCTTAAGATGAAAACCTGAAGCTATCCTTACCGTCTCGTCTTTACTGGCATCGTCTACTAACAGGACCTCATCAACGACTTCCGAAGGGATGTTCTGATAAGTGGTAGCTAAGGTCCGAGCGGCATTATAAGCCGGCATCACCACTACCACTTTGAGCTTTTCTTTATTATTCATCTCTTACCTTTTAAGGCAATAGAGCACTAAGGAGCCGCCTCTTCCCCAGGTTGAAAAATATAAAGACAGAAACAAACTCAAGCCTAAAAATCCTGGAAAAGTCCAGAGGATGAAAAGACTCTGCCATCTATGTTCGCTCAGGATCTTCAGTCGGTCTTTCTTGGCTCTCAAAAACCCATAGAGTAGATTATGCTTAAACCCCATAAGATTATAGAAGCTCTGCAGAAATCCAATCGGGTCATACTCTAAGGAGAAGTATCTTGACTCTCGGACCTGAAAACCAGCTTTGTCCAAAAAGCTTTTAAGGGTTTTGAAAGTGAATTGAGAATAATGCCTGGGAACGTCTAAATGAAACCAGGCTCTGCCTGAGAAAACCGACTGAGCCCCGCCGTAATCCGGAACTGCGATTAGCAGAAGACCATCTTTTTTTAAAATCCTTTTGATCTCCATCAAAACCTTTAGAGGATCTTTCAGATGCTCCAGCACATGCCAGAGGGTAACACAATCGAAAAAAGCCTCAGGAAATTTAGAGCTTAAAAAATCGCCCGGATAAACTTTTAACCCTAACCTCTCCCGGGCAAATTTAGAGGACTCCTCCGATAGTTCGGTCCCGTATGTTTCCCAGCCTCTATCTCTAAGTCCGGCTAACATCTTCCCTCTACCACATCCAATGTCCAGAATCACCCCATTTTTTTTGAACTTCTCGATCTTATCTATCCTTCTTTTTCTAAAAAATTCTATGAATTTCTCGACGATTGTCCAGAAACGCTGGTGTTCCTCTCCATAATATTCGGTCGAATAGAGTTTTTTTAAATCCTTCTCCTCCGCTTGAGGATTGGTAAATACGAAATCGCATTCCGGACATCTTACCACCGAAAAACAACCCAACTTTTCAACTGGATCTGCAGGTGCCTTGAAGATAACTTTGTGCTCAAAGGATCCACATAAAGGGCAGTTCACTTTCTGCATAAAAAAACTTGATCTTTCCTCATCTCCAGAACCATATTCTCTTTCTATTATAGGACTTAACCTTAAAAAGTCGAGCCTTATAGACACTTTCTCGAACTACAAAAGCCTCAAGGTTGAAGAACATCATAAATACTGTAAACCCTTTCGCTCTCAAGATTAGCTTTCTATTTCATCTGTCATTATAGTCTTAGAATCCTTTTCTGCCACCTTTAAAGAGAAATGTTCGAGTTTAAGATAAACTAAACCTAATATAGTTACCGGAATATACTGGCTGGCATGCAGGACTATCGAAAAAGGAACAGAGATGTCTTTCCCATAACCAAAAAGGCTTAATCCTATTACCGTGAAAAAATGAACTGTGCCCACATAACCCGGAGAAGAAGGGATTATTGCTCCTAAAGTGACGATCACCATTAATATCAAAGAGGCTTGTATAGGTGGATGAAGTCCAAAAGCTAAAAAGACCAGATAGTTACTGATTCCGATACCTGCCCAGAGGATTAAAGACCAGAGAAGAATCCAGCTCATCCTTGGGAGGTCTTTAAATATCCTTACCCCGCTGGAGAACCTATCTAAAATAACTTCTGCTTTCTCTGAAAGTTTTCCAGGCAGAAGTCTTAATAACCTTTTAATAAAATTCAAAATCGGATCAGGCTTTAACTCCAGTAGAATTAATATTAAGAAAAGCAACAAATTGGCAAGCAGGGCTAAATTAGCCCCTTTTCTAACCAGCTCACCAACCTTCTCGGATGAACGTGAAAAAGGGAAAAAAAGTAAAGTCAACCAGAGTATAAAAAGCAATGAAAATCCATCGAAAACCCTCTCCATCACTATGGTAGCAAA
>JAZDLB010000147.1:0-2585 GCA_043802565.1 Candidatus Zixiibacteriota bacterium
CCTTGCAGGTTTGCCAAAAGGCTCAATCGCTTTTTCTAAATCTTTAGCAGATTTGTCCCCTGAGATTTCAGTAACAAATCCATCCTTGACAATTAATCCAATCGGCTTTTTGATAACTCCCACACCAGCCATAGCCCCATCTACTATAATTACCCCGTTGGCAGTTCCTTCCAACGGCGCAATATAGACCTCACCGGCGGGGAGGTTTCCAAATTCACCAGGCTTATGATATAAGCCGGTATCAGGCTCCCAGGTTCTTCCCTCGATTTTCATTGTAATATCAGTTCCAGAGGGGGTTTTGACTCTTGCTTCTTTTTTACCGGATAAAATCCTGGTTAATTTCAAGCTCCTTTCCGCTATTTTATTGTAATCTGCACTCAAAGTCCTCTTCATCGAATCCTCGGAAATCCCTGGTAAAGTGGCAACCCTTGCCCCGGATTTGCAGGCATCCCGACGGGCCTGGGTATGGGTCATAGATCTGGAAGTCGGGATTAATATGACATCGAACCTTTTCATAAATTCAGCTACCATCGGAGGAGGCTCTTCTCCATTAGAAGTGCGCGGGATTATCTCCAAAAGCATCGCCTCACCCGCAATCTCCTTTGCGGCTTTCCATAAAACCTGGCCTATCTTTCTTAAAGGTTCATCCGTGATGATTAAAACGTTCTCGCCTTTTTTAACCCCCATGCAATTATGCACTGCAATTTTTGCAGAATTCATTAGGTCTTCCATTCATCCTCCTTAAAATAGTATTATTGTTTTTGGTAGCCGCAGACTTTATGTCTGCGTGTGGATGCTAATTCGCAAGCTAAAGTCCTAGAAACGGATCCGTAGGACTTGCGGCTACCTTTATGTCTCCAAACCTAAAAGTGTGTCTGCCAATCTATAGAGACGCATTGCAATGCGTCTCTACGTTTTCATTTCCCCTCTCCCTAACCCTCTCCCGCAAGCCGATAAAAGCTATACGGCTCGTAGAGGGGAGAGGGGACTATGTAGTTGTCCTATTTATTGGGCATTTCTCTGCTCGATCAATCGAGCAACTACTTTTTCTTATAAATGAAGTCTGCTGGAACAACTACAATAGAGTCATTCCCTCCATAGGGACTGGGCACATACTTATGCGCAACTGGATCATTTAGCCAGTTATCGTCCACTAAATATTTGAATTTATACTCCCCGGGCTTTAGAGCCAAAGAGAGCTTCCAGACGCCTTTGATCTTTTTCATGGGGTTTTTCTTCTGGTCCCATTTATTGAAATCTCCTACTAAAAAGACTTTCTTTGCCTCTGGCAGGTCTAAACTAAAAGTGGTTTTTTTGGTCTTGGGGTTTATATCTATCATCTCTTACCTCCTGGTATAGTTTTTTTTAGAAGTTCCGCAATAACGGTTTACTTAATTTTCTATTCCTAATAAATATAGGATAAAGGCATATTCAAAAGCAACATCTTTTAGCTCGTCATAGCGACCGGAAGCTCCACCGTGTCCTGCGCCCATATTCGTTTTCAGGAGAAGAAGGTTTTCATCTGTTTTCAAAGCTCTGAGCTTTGCAGTAAATTTTGCTGGCTCCCAGTAAGCAACGCGGGGGTCGTTCAATCCGGCGGTAATAAAAAGGTTTGGATAATTTTTAGCTCCAACATTGTCGTAGGGAGAATATGACCTCATATATTCATAATATTGTGGATTATTCGGGTTACCCCATTCTTCATATTCGATAACGGTCAGGGGTATGGATGGGTCCATCATCGTATTAATCAGGTCCACAAAGGGCACATTCGCAATAACTGCTTTAAACAGGTCAGGTCTCATATTGTTTACCGCACCCATCAAAAGTCCTCCGGCACTTACCCCGGAGATAACCAATTTTTGGCTGGAGGTATATTTCTCAACCATCAGGTGCTTTGCACAGGCGACGAAATCGGTGAAGGTATTTTTCTTATTTAAAAGCTTCCCCTGATCATACCAGTATCTACCCATTTCTCCGCCGCCTCGAATATGAGCGATCGCATAGATGAAGCCCCGATCAAGTAGGCTTAACCGATTTGAAGAGAAATATGGCTCTGAGCTTATCCCGTAGGCACCGTATCCATGCAAAAGCAAAGGGTTTTTGCCGTTTTTATTCATCCCTTTTTTATAAATTAAGGAAATCGGAACCAAAGTCCCATCTACTGTTTTAGCGAAAATTCTTTCCGATTGGTAAAAAGAGGGGTCGTACCCGCCCAGGACCTCATCTTGCTTTTTCAATTCACGGATTTGTGTATCCATATTATAATCGAATACCGATTTAGGATTAACCAAGGAGGTGTAATTAAATCGAAGTAAATTTGTATTAAAATCCGGGTTTCTTTCTGGCCAGAAGGTATAAACCGGTTCAAGAAAAGGAATATAATGAACCTGGTTACTGGTTAGATTTGTTATGCGGATTTTTTTTAACCCCTTTTCCCGTTCATAAATCACCAGATGATTTTTAAAAACTTCGATGTCATCTATTTTTACCGAATCGCGATGAGGTAGGACTTCCTTCCAATTCACCTTAAAAGGGTCCTTAACTGGCGCTTCCATAAGTTTAAAATTCTTAGCATCCTCATT
>JAZDLB010000148.1:0-2036 GCA_043802565.1 Candidatus Zixiibacteriota bacterium
TAGCTCTTCTGCTATTTCTTTGGCTAGTAGCTCCTTTTTTCTGGACCTATATCTTTTTGGTCCAGGGTATTTCTCTATAATATTATTTTTAGAATATCTACCTTTTTGATCAGTGTTCTTTTCTTTTCCAGAGCTTTTAGACTCTATAAAGTTACAATTTTCCTTTTCTTTTAAGGATTCTTTTATTTTTCTCCTAATATCGTTAATATCCTCTTCATCTTCTGCAATTTCTTCTTTAATCTCCTCCCTAGAGTTTTCCACATCCCCTTCTCTACCGGCTGTATTAACGTTATTTAATTTACCTGACTTTTCCCTAAAAAATGTACACTACACATCAGACATACAGAAACTATAGCAGAATCAGGAAGTTTGGGGAAATAAAAAACTTGACATTTTATCTTGTAGTGTATATCATATACACTATGAGCTTCATAAGAAAAATAAAAAAGGGAAACTCCATCTATCTCGCCGAGGTCGAAAACCAAAGGATAGGTGGTAAGGTCGTTCAAAAGCATCTCCGTTATGTCGGAAAAGAAGTCGATGATAAACCTCTCCTCACAGGCTCTGTGGAAAGGTCTTCAGTCGATAAGGTCACTATCTATGGTCCTCTTTTGGTCCTGGATGAAATAGCCAAGCAAGTAGATTTAACAGGAGCACTCGGTGACTACGGGGATTATCTTTTGAGTCTGGCTTATGCCCATTGTGTAGCCCCTGACAGTTTAAAGGGAATGAGTCAATGGTACCAAAAGACCGAAATCGGTAATCTTTTAGATATTCCGCAGATCACATACAAAAAGCTTGTCGAGGCTATTGACTCTCTGGACGGTATGGATGGCGATAAGGTACAAGAGCGGATTTTTTCTCGATTAAAAGATGCTTTGACTCTTTCTCCATCGGGCTATCTTTACGACATTACGAACATCTATTTTTATGGTGTTTGCTGTCCTCTGGCCAAGAAGGGGCAGAATGCGGAGGGACGGAATCAGCCGCAGATTCAGATTGGGCTGGCCATAACGAAGGAAGATGGGATTCCGATTTTTCATAAGGTGTTTAAGGGCAACATCTTTGATTCGAAGACCTTGCCGGATATACTTCTTCATCTCAAACGGCATGAGATTAAGACTGTCTGTATTGTCTGGGACAGGGGTGTTTCCTCGAAGCTGAATATCAGGGAAGCCAAGGGGATGGGATTTGATGTGCTCTGCGGTTTGGCGTTGAAGACGGGGTTGAAGAAGGTGGTCGATAATGTATTGGAAGAGGATAGTATCTCCATGAAATACAGAGTCAGGCTCAGGAGTGCGACTTTTTATGTAAAAAAGCAGAGGCACGAGGTTGAAGGGCTTAGAGGGCACATTGCTGTATGTGTCAACGAGAAGCAGCGACAGGCGATCCGCGAGAGGCGCTACGATGAGATTGATTGTGCCCTTAAGCTTCTTCAAGAGAAAAAGACCATAAAAGCTGGCCTTAGAAAATATATCAAGGGAAATAAAATCAATCATGGGGCTTTACAGTCAGCAGAGCGCTATGATGGGGTATCGGTTATTTTTTCCACTCAGAATCTCAGGGCAGAGGAAATGGTCAAAGGATATTTTAAGAAGGACCGTCTAGAGAAGTCGTTCCGGTGTATGAAGAGCTTTTTAGAGATGGACAAAGTGAGGTTTTGGTTAGCTAATCGGGTAAGAGGGCACATTTTTATTTGTTATCTTGCTTATCTACTCCTCTCTGTGCTTGAATACAGATTAAAGGAAAGTGGAATGAGTGCTGCTGATGCTTTGGAGACGATGGAATCGATGTATAAAGTGTATCTGACAGATCCGAAGTCTAAGAATAAGTTTGTCAAGACAGTGACCTTGAGCAAGAAACAAGAAGAGATTCTCAAAAAGGTCAATCCTCTGCTCTTGTCAAAGTGTAGTGTATAAAATTAAGGGAAAAGTCAGGTAATTTAGATAACTGGAATTTTATTTAAATTTGAATTAAATTCATAGAGCATTTCAGGTTTAAAATCTATCTATTATGTTAAATTTAAGCAAAGAAGA
>JAZDLB010000149.1:0-6817 GCA_043802565.1 Candidatus Zixiibacteriota bacterium
ACAGTTCTTTCCAGACAGATTTCCGAGTTAGGTTTATACCCAGCAGTAGACCCCTTAACCTCTACCTCCCGTATCTTAGACCCCAACATAATTGGAGTGGAACATTACGAAATTGCCAGGGCTGTGCAGAAGATCTTACAGCGATACAAAGACCTGCAGGATATAATCGCTATCTTAGGAATGGATGAGCTTTCTGAAGAAGATAAGGTGATCGTTGCCCGGGCAAGGAGGATACAGAGATTTCTATCCCAGCCCTTTTTCGTAGCAGAAGCATTCACCGGAACTGAAGGCAGATATGTGAAATTAGAAGATACCATCAAAGGGTTCAAAAAGATAATTCAGGGAGAATTAGACTCTCTACCAGAACAGGCCTTCTATATGGTCGGTGGGATAGAGGAGGTCTATCAGAAAGCTGAGGAAATCAAGAAAGGATTAAGAACATATTAGTTTTTCCCCTCTCCTTTTAGGAGAGGGCTTCGGCGTGAGCTCAGCCGAACGGTCAGGGTGAGGTTACCCTTGAACCTTTAAACCCTTGAACTCTTAAACTTGTTTTTTAAACGAGAGGGATAGGGTGAGATTAAATGTGGCGTCGGACTTTACGCCTGACGTTTCTTTATATTATCGTAGTTCTGGCCCTCCTTATCCGAACGTTTTTAAATTTCTTCCAAGCTCTCCAAACCCATACGTATTTACACTTAAAAAGGCTTAGATACCTCCAGCGGATCATCCCTGGCGATCCGCCTGAGGCGGATAAAGTTAATTCACAATTTACACATTACGAACAAAAAGAAAATGGTTGCCAAAATGAAAAAAAGATACTCCTAATCTCAAGACACAGAGTACGTGGAAACGGATCTGTAAGACCGGACATTTTAACTTTGCTATTACAATGAAGATTAAATACTTGATTTTTTTGAAGAAATATGGTAAGATGGACGGGTTTTACTTAAAAGGTATTAAAATATAGATGAGATTTTAAAAAATTAACAATTAAGCTAAAGGCTCGGAGATACAACTTTTTCAGGAGGTAAAATGGATTACAGGATTAAAAAACATGCAGAGGTGCTTTTGAAATATTCGCTGGGTATTAAAAAAGGAGAAAAGCTACTGATTCAGGGCGATGTGTCCGCACTTCCATTGCTCAAGGAGTGCTACCGGTTAGCACTTGAACTGGGTGTGCTTACTCAAGTAAGAATAACTAATGATGAGCTAAAAGAGATATTGCTGAAGAAGGGTAGCGATGAGCAGATAAAGTATGTGCCAGCAGATATGTATAAACTTATAGAGACGATAGATGCCTATCTGTTTTTCTGGAGCGAAACCAATACCAGAATGCTTTCGAATGTAGATCCTGGAAAATTAAAATTGGAATTTCAGGGCACTGCCAAATTCAAAAGCATATGGTTCGAAAGGGAAGCAAAGGGGGAGCTGAGGTGGTGTGGAACAATGTTTCCGACTCGAGCGACGGCTCAGGAAGCGAATATGTCGCTTGCCGAATATGAAGATTTTGTCTATGGCTCGGGTTATATTGATAGCCCGGACCCTATAGCCAGATGGAGACAGATAGAAGAGGAGCAGGGCAGGGTTAGTAAAATCCTTAGTACCAAAAAGAATATCAGAATCGTTTCTAAAGATACCGATTTGAAAATGTCGGTCGAAAGCAGGAAGTGGGTGAATTGCTCCGGACACGTAAATTTCCCGGATGGCGAATTATTTACAGGGCCAGTAGAAGATACCGCAGAGGGACATATCAGATTTAGTTTCCCGGGGATATTTGGGGGGAGAGAAATTGAAGACATTCAACTTATCTTTGAAAAAGGGAAGGTGATAAAAGCCACTGCGGCTAAGGGCGAGGAACTGTTACACCAGCTTTTAGAAACAGATGCGGGAGCAAGATATATAGGCGAAATCGCTATCGGAACAAATTTCAACATTCAGAAATTCACCCGACATATGTTGTTTGACGAGAAAATTGGGGGAACAGTCCATCTTGCCATCGGAAGGTCAATCCCGGAGTCGCTGGGGGAAAATCAATCTGCCATACACTGGGATATGCTCTGTGATATGCATGATGGCGGCGAAATCTATGCGGATGATGAGTTGATTTATAAAGCGGGTAAGTTTTTGATATAAATTATTAATTAGTTCTGCAGGAAACTGTAGGGGCACGGTCCGCCGAAGGCGGATGCCCCTACTAAAGGTCATTGCGAGGAGTTACGCCAGAGGCGGACGACGAAGCAATCTGTCTTTATAAAGTAAACGGATTGCTTCGTCTCGCCAAAGGCGGGCTCGCAAAAACATTGAGATGGCAGGGGCGTATAGAGCTATACATCCCTGCAGTTCTCTTCTACATATCTTCAATTTTTCCTATTTCATAAATATCTTATAGGTATAGGGTCAATTATCTTAACTTGTTATGAGAGTTGGAGTTCTCCCCTGACCCCAGATATGGTGGGCTTGATTATAATTCCTGCATAAATTATTGATATTCATAGACTTATCTCTGATTAATAAATATTGAGTAATGATTTTTGAGACATTTGAGCCCTAAAAAAAGTATTTGCATTAAGAAGGAGAATTTTTTATATATAGTAAACCCTGAAAAAGGAGGAAGCGTGAAAAAAATAGTTTCACTAACCTTTATCGTTTTTCTTTTAATCTTTCTTTTTGAACTTCTCCAGGCAAAAGAAGAAAAAACTGGTAAAATGGAAAATGATACCCTGATAGATCAGAAATTCGGTTACAGGTTAAATGTTTTATCCAACTGGAAGGTAAAATTTGAAAAAGAACCCTCTTTAATTCGAAGCACTCTAATCAAGAAAAACTATGCAGTGGATAAGAGCTCTACTCAGATTGAGGAGGAAATACTCATCCCTACCATCGTACTTTTTGCAGACACAACATCATTATCCCTTCCGGAGCTCGAAAATAGTCTAATTAAAGGCAAAGGAGTTTTCAGGAATAAGGACAAATATCTGATGAAGCTGGAGATATTAACTAACTATGAACTGATTAGTACAGCAAATATTGCCCTGGATAGTGTTCCGGGAAAAGTATATGGTTATAAAAAAAGTTACCTCAGAAATGTGATAGACCCATCAGCTCGCTATGGGCCCGGTGCGAGCACTACAGTTACCAAGGAGGATTATTTCATCGGTGAAGTGGTAGTTCTGAAAAAAGGGAATAACCTTTATATAATTCAGCTTGCCGGAGAAAGGGAATACTTTTCTGTGAGTGAGAAAGAATGTTCTAAGATGCTGGAATCCTGGAAATTTTTGAAATAAGATGGTAGAAAAACATCGTAAAATAACTATAAGGACACGGCCTACCGTGCCCCTACAGAGTATCATTGCGAGGAGTCTCCCTACGATGACGACGAAGCAATCTGTATATATAAAGTAAACGGATTGCTTCGCTCCGCCTTTGGCGGGCTTGCAATGACAGTAGCGCCTCTGGCGGATTAGCCTTGCAGACATTATCTCGTTTTTTAAAGCAACCCTAAAGGGTTGCCCTACGAAAAGAATAATGCTAAATGATAACTGAAAAAAATCGATTTTAAACTGAAAATAGTTCCACATGAAAAAGATTAAAAGGGTAATCTTGATTGTGCTTGATTCCTGCGGGGTTGGTGAACTTCCAGATGCCTCTATATATGATGACCAGGGCTCAAATACCTTAGGGAACACTGCAAAAAAAGTGGGCGGATTGGATCTCCCTAATTTAGAAAAGTTAGGTCTGGGAAATATTGAACCAATTATGGGGGTTTTGCCTCAAAAATCTCCTTTAGCCTGCCATGGAAAAATGGGAGAGTTATCACCTGGAAAAGATAGCACCACCGGTCACTGGGAAATAGCTGGAGTAATTTTAAAAAAACCTTTTCCGGTCTATCCAGATGGTTTTCCAGAAAAAATAATTCATAAATTTAAAAAGGCAATCGGCATAGAAGTTTTAGGTAATAAAGCAGCCTCCGGTACTGAGATAATAAAAGAATTAGGTGAGGAACATCTCAGAACCGGTAAACCCATCGTTTATACCTCAGCCGACAGTGTTTTCCAGATTGCAGCGCATGAGGATAAAATCCCGGTGAATAGATTATATAGATTTTGTCTTATAGCCAGGGAAATCCTCAGCGGAAAAAATGCAGTTGCCAGGGTCATTGCCAGACCGTTTGAGGGGGAACCTGGGTCTTTTAATAGGACAGTAAGAAGAAAAGATTTTTCTCTGCCTCCACCAGAGAAGACGATTCTGGATATTCTTAAGGAAAATGAGATAGAAGTAATAGGTATAGGGAAAATAGAGGACCTTTTCGCTGGAAAAGGTTTATCTAAATCTATTCATACTAAAGATAATAGGGATGGGATGGATAATCTAATTAAAGTGATGATAGAGGGAAAAAAAGGTTTGATCTTTATCAATCTTATTGATTTCGATATGCTCTGGGGACACAGAAATGATTTTAAGGGTTTTGCTAAAGGATTAGAGGATTTTGATAGAAGATTAATAGAGGTCCTGGGCTTACTCACTCCTGAGGATTTACTTATCATAACAGCAGATCATGGATGTGACCCCACTACTCCCAGCACTGACCATTCCAGAGAGTATGTTCCTGTTTTAGTCTATGGTGAAAAAATAAAAAAAGGGATAGATTTAGGAGTCAGAAAAAGTTTCTCTGATGTTGCGGCAACACTGGCAGAGATATTTAAAGTGCCAGATACAGGGAAAGGCGAAAGTCTCTGGAGAGTGATTTATGTCAAATGACAAATCCAGAATAAAGGATAAAGAACTTATCCTGGAAGCCAAGAAAGCGATGAAGTTAGCTTATGCTCCCTATTCAAATTTTAAAGTAGGTGCAGCCTTATTATCCAGTAGTGGAAAAGTGTTCACCGGAGCTAATCTGGAAAATTCTTCTTTTGGATTAACTGTTTGTGCAGAAAGAGTAGCTCTTTATAAGGCATTAAGCTCCGGGGGAAAAGAATTTACAAAAATAGCAGTTATAGCTTCTGCTGAAAAACCGATTACCCCCTGTGGCCTGTGCCGGCAGGCATTGTTTGAATTCTCTCCAGATTTAAAGGTTATCTGTTCAAATTTGAAAGGGAAAGTGAGGAAGTTTACTCTTAAGCAACTATTACCTCATCCTTTTAGTTATGACAAGAAGAGAAAAGGAAAGTAGTCGCGTAGGGGTGGTCGATAATCCGCCTCAGGCGGATACGACGGCTACGCCGGGCTTAGCTCCCCGTAGGGAGTTTATCTCCACCCGATTATTCTCCGCCCCTATGTTAGTTTCTTGATATGAAAAAAATTAATGGAGATTCAATGGAGAAAAGTAATGCCAAAATAGATTTAGCCCGGATGATCGATCATACTCTTTTGAAACCTGAGACAAAACCTGATGATATAAGAAGACTCTGTGGTGAAGGTATAAAATATGGGTTTGCCACAATCTGCGTGAATCCCTGTTATGTTAAGTTAGTATCTAAAGAACTTAAAGGTTCAAAAGTAAAGGTCTGTTCAGTATCCGGGTTCCCTTTAGGGGCAAATAAATCTGAATTAAAGGTAAAAGAGGCAGAATCAGGTTGTAGAGATGGTGCTTCAGAGATCGATATGGTTATAAATGTAGGTGCTTTGAAATCTGGCGATCATAGTTCAATAGAGAAAGAGATAAAGTTGATTTTGAAAGCCATAGGAAAGGGTAAGATTTTGAAAGTTATTCTGGAAACTTCTCTTTTAACCTCAGAGGAGAAAATCATCGGAGCTAAGATAGTGAAAGAAAGCGGAGCTCATTTCGTTAAGACCTCAACTGGTTTTGGTCCAGGCGGGGCCACAGTTGAGGAGGTTACTTTGTTAAGAAAAGCTGTAGGTGAGAATTTCGGGGTTAAAGCTTCAGGCGGGATCAGAGATTGTAAAAAAACCTTAGAATTAATTCAAGCAGGTGCGAATAGAATCGGCACTTCTGCAGGGGTAAAGATAATAGAAGAGTATTTAAGAATAGTCTAAGAGCAAATAAAAACATAAAGCTGAATAAAGCCGAAGAGGGGATTTTATGAAAACCGCAGAAATAATAGCAAGGAAAAGAGATGGAGGAAGATTAAACCGGCAGGAGATAGAATTTATCGTCTCAGGTTATCTTTCAGAAGGAATTCCGGATTACCAGATGTCTGCTTTTCTTATGGCGGTCTTTATCCGGGGCTTTGATTTAGAGGAGACCGAAAACCTTACCTGGATTATGATGAACTCAGGGAAAATCCTGGATTTGGGATTTATCCCCGGCACAAAAGTTGACAAACACAGCACGGGTGGGGTAGGTGATAAAGTCTCATTAATCCTGGCTCCTTTAGTTGCTTCCTGCGGTGTAGTGGTGCCAATGGTCTCGGGTAGAGGGTTGGGCCATACTGGTGGTACTCTGGATAAGTTAGAATCTATACCCGGCTTCAGGACTGATCTATCTATAGATGAATTTATCGAGAGTTTAAAAGAAATTCAAGTTGCCATTATAGGACCGACAAAGGAGATAGCACCGGCGGATGGTAAAATCTACGCTTTAAGGGATGTTACCGGCACAGTTAATTCTATCCCGCTTATCACCGCCAGTATCTTGAGTAAGAAATTAGCTTCTGGCACAGATGCGATTGTCTTTGATGTAAAATGTGGAAACGGTGCTTTTATGGAATCAAAAGAAAATGCAAAAGCCTTAGCTCAAAATTTGATTCGGATTTGTAAAAAAGCTGGTAGAAAAGGTGTAGCCTTGATCACTGATATGAACGAACCTCTGGGAAAAGCGGTAGGCAATTCCTTAGAGGTTATTGAAGCAGTTGAGACT
>JAZDLB010000150.1:0-3099 GCA_043802565.1 Candidatus Zixiibacteriota bacterium
AGCTAAAGGGGCATAGACTTCTTTGGTCTCCTGAGCAATCCTCAATTGTTTCTCCCTGGGCAAAGCATCCAGTGTTCGCATATTGTGTAATCTGTCAGCCAATTTTATGATTATCACCCGGATATCCTTAGCCATAGATAAGAGCATCTTGCGGTAATATTCCGCCTGCTCCTCTTCTGCGCTTTCAAATTTAATCTCACCTATCTTTGTTACTCCATCTACCAGTTTGGCAATCTCATCCCCGAACTCTTTTTCAATCTCCTCAAGATTAATGTTGGTCTCTTCTATAACATCATGGATCATCCCCGCCGTAATCGTATCTGTATCTAAATGCTGTTCCGCTAAGATAAAGGCGACTTCCAGGCAATGCTGGATATAAGGGTCACCCGATTCCCGGAACTGCCCTTTGTGAGCATTATCTGAGAATTCGTAGGCTTTCCTCAGAAGAGGAATGTCAACGTTGGCATTAAAGGATTCAATCTTTATTACAAATTCAGCTAAGTTCATCTCTTCACCTTATCTCTCCAAATATTTAGACGATTTTTCTTCTTTAAAGAGAACAATCTTAAATTTTGAAAAACGAGCCATACTTTTCTAGGTCTCGACCTGGACAACCTAAAATCTGCCAGAGGAAAAGATGAGAATAGATTAGAAACTTTTCCCTATATCCTTTTTTTAGCCCTAAAGTCAAGATTGAAGCTGTCAAATTTAACCCTATATTAATCATAGTCTTAATAAAATGAAAAATTTTCAAGATAATGTAGCTAATTCGACTATAATTCTTTTTGAAAAATATGTAATAACTGCGATAATATTCTATCCTCCCTTTAGATTTAAGATCAAGCAAGCTTTGCCCTTGTTGATGATAGATCTTCAGTTGAGGAATATGAAATATCTTCCAGCCTTTTTTTTTTCATCTGAAAACACCAGTCTGTTTCCTCTAAAAAAAGAAAATATCCCGGGTCTAATTCACCTACCTCTTTAACCGCTTCTGGGCGAACAATCATGCAGGCACCGATAACTGAATCGACCTCAACCGGAGATTTATACTCCTGATATTTACTGGGATATTTTTCAGGGAAAAGAATCCTTAAAAGAGATTTATTTAAAAGCTCTTGACTTAAACTGGGGAAATTAGCCATGGAGTTCTGTTTGGTCCCATCTGAATTTAAGAGCTGAACTCCAGCCAATCCTGCATCTTTATTCTGTTCCATAAACTCGATCATACCCTTCAAAACACCGGGTAATACTTTCACATCCGGATTCAGGAGAAGAAAATATCTTCCCTTTGCCAGAGCTAATCCAAGATTGACCCCTCGGGCAAAACCGATATTTTCGGAATTGACCATAAGCTTAATCTGGGGGGAATCTTTTTTAATCATCTCCACGCTTTGATCCCTTGAATTATTATCGACCACAAAAATCTCCAGCTTAAGATTTCCTCTGTTCTCTTCTACTGAATTAAGGCATTCTTTCAAAAGAGAAGCAGTATTGAAATTAACTATAATCACCGATAGGTCTATGGAATTCATTTACTCTATACGCCTTTTTTTCGTCTTACTTCTTACGTTTTACATCTCACCTTTTACTTTTTATTTATTTCTTTAATTTTTCTTTTTCTATCTTCCTTTTGTCATTTCTTTGCTCAAGCACCCACCTTGAAGGCAAGGCGGGATTACCGCTGCTATTCGATATCCGCTTTTGCTGCCAGCTACTTGCTACAAGCTACCTGCTTTTATTCATCTCATATCTAACGTCTAACTTCTCACCTATTACTTCTTTATTTCTTTTTTTATCTTCCTTTTATCATTCCTTTGCTCCTGTACTCAGCTTGAAGACAAGGTGGAATTACCATTGCTATTTGCCATTCTCTTTTGCTACCAGCTACTTGCTACAAGCTACCTGCTTTTATTCATCTCCCAGTATTTAGCATATTTGGTGAAGATATAAAAAGAGTGAATAATGCTCAAAATCAATCCCGGAATACCATCTCTGAACCCTTGTTTTATAATATAAATTTTTAAAAACCCTGAGACGGGTGAAAATAAAAGTTTCATTAAAATACCTGCTTTCCCTTTCTTCTCCATCTCGAATGCAGAAAGGGTAGTATAGCTATCTAATTTTTTTAAATTATGACTCAGATTTTCAAAAGGGTAATGCTCGATCTTCCCTTGCAATCTACCGGTTTTCCCTTTTAAGCTCACGCCTTCGTGAACCTGTTTTTCTCCAAAAAACCCTTTTCCTTTTCTGAAGAGTCTTAAGACCCAATCCGGTTCCCAGGCGTGTTCTATCCATCTGCCCAAAAATTTAGAGCGCCTCCTTATCCAGTATCCATCGATTTCAGGAAACGCATCAATCTTCTTTTTAATCTCCTCAGCCAACTCCGGAGTAACCACCTCATCCGCATCGATATTTAAAACCCATTCAAAAGAAGCCAGACTGCAAGCATACTCTTTCTGCCGGGCAAACCCCAGCCATTTCTGAATAAAAATCTTCTCCGTGTACTCTCTGGCAATGGATACGGTTTTATCTTTGCTTTCTGAATCGACCACTACAATCTCATCTGCAAATTTAAGGCTTCCCAGACACCGACTTATATTTTTCTCTTCATTATAGGTGATAACTACTGCAGAGATTTTAGCCATAACCCTGAAATCCTCTTAAAAAACTTAGTAGTGCGACCCTTTCAGGGTCGCTTAAGCGAGGCTAAAAGCCTCGCACTACAAAAAACTGTAATAAAACTCTTCTGTTTTTCGAGCAAAATTATTTAAAGAGAATTCATTCTCTGTTAAAACCCTTCCTGCTTTACCATAACTTTCTCTTTTCGTCTTATCTTTGAGTAACTCCAGAATTGCATCAGCCATACTCGTGCTATTTTTTGGTTTAACAATTAACCCATTTATACCGTCTTTTACCACCTCGGGAATTCCATTAATATCAGTCGCGACCACCGGCTTACCCAAAGCCATATATTCTAAAGCCACCCGGCATACAGTCTCCGAGCCAATTGAAGCCACTACTCCAATATCCATAAGGGAAATAATTTTTCTTGGATCTTCCACCCTTCCTGTGAAAATAAATTTGTCTGAAATCCCCATT
>JAZDLB010000151.1:0-4946 GCA_043802565.1 Candidatus Zixiibacteriota bacterium
TCTTTCCAGGATTTCTTTAAAGGTTTCAGCAGTATCTAAGATCAGGTCTATCTCCTCTTTTAAAAGACCTTCTAAACCTAAAAGGTGCCTGCTTCTTAATTTCATCTACTCCTCATTGTGTTAAAGTATTGGTTTAAGTTACTTTCATATCCTTTGTGGTATCAATGTATTTCATATACTGAATACTGGAGTGTGTCCGCCTATGGCGGATAGCTTTACCTTTGAACTATTTGGAGATAAGATGCTTCATTTTAAGCAAACCTATCCGAGAAGCGGATCCGTAGGAAAGGTGTGCACTCCAGACAATTTAGTCAGGTAATTCGAACCATTACTTTTGCATCCATAGAGACGCATGGCAATGCGTCTCGACGTCTCTCTTTTATCTCCTTTTTTCTTTTTCAAGGCTGACACTATCCTCTCCATTAAACTCTTTCAATTTTACCTTTACCTGTTCATTTAAAGCTGTGGGTATGTTTTTGCCAATGTAATCCGCTCTTATGGGAAGCTCCCGGTGACCTCGGTCAACCAGAACTGCTAACTGGATTAACTTGGGCCTGCCAAAATCGATAATCTGGTCTAATGCCGCCCGGATAGTTCTACCTGTAAAAAGAACATCATCTACCAGGATTATTATCTTATCGGCCACATCAAACATTATTTCGGTCTTTTGCACAATGGGCTGGTCTAATTTTGTCTGGATATCATCCCGATATAAAGTAATGTCCATAAACCCTAAAGGGACTTCTACTTCTTCTATTTCCTGAATCAACTTGGCTAACCTTTCAGCTAAATAGGCTCCGCGGGTCTTTATCCCGATAATACCCAAGTTTTCTGCTCCTTTGTTCCGCTCGATTATCTCATGAGCAATTCTGATCAGGATCCGACGAATCGTCTTCTCATCCATTATCAGAACACCTTTTCTCTTAGGCAATTTTACCTCCTTCTCTCTTCTTAAAAAACAGGCAAAAAATTACCCTCCCCTTAGATTGAGGAGGGCAAGAAGTTTTCTTATTTATAAATTTCATCACTTTTATTTTCCCTTTACTAATCTCGCTGGATTAGTTTAAAAGGTTCAAACAGAAAATAGAAATTCAAAAGAGTTTGTCAAGTGTTTTTTTAAAATATTTCGAACCTCCAATTATTCAAAAATAAATAGCCCAACAAAAAGGTCGAGCATTACCAGTGATGCAGTATGGCGTGCTATGACCTCCCAAGAAATGTAGCGTTCCGGTTAAGGCTGGATGTTTTTCTTCTTTCATAATTTTTTCACTCTATGCAACTGGGTGCAGATTTTGTTATATATACTTGCATAAGAATTATGACCGTATTAAAATTTCGCATTTTACAAAAGAATTTCTTTTAAAATTATCCTTGACAATCCTTTTATCTTGATATAATGTCGAAACTTGTGAAAAGTATTTTTTGAGGAAAAGTATGAGGTCAATTATTGCACACGGTTGTTTCAAAGGCAGACTATTTGCTTTAAGAAGATTGGATTCATAATCTTGAGGGAAGAGAATGAAAAAGCCCGGAACAATTTCAGTCCTTGTAATACTTCTAATCTTCAACTTTGCTTATTCTATCTCCGGAGAACTCAGCCAGGATTTAAAGGAGAAGTTAAAAACCTTAAAGGAAGATGAATATCTTTCCGGTCTGGTTATGTTCAAAGATCAGGTTAGCCCAAAAGATTTAGAACTTTGCCGTAAATTGAAAACTCAAAATGAAAGACATTCGAGCATAATCTACAAACTTAAAGAAAAGAAAGAAAAAGCTCAAAATGATATTCTGGTATATTTAAAGGAAAAGGAAGATCAAGGCTCGGTTAAAAACTATCGAAGTTTCTGGATTGTTAATGGTATTTTGATAACTGCATCTAAAGAGGAGATAGAGAAAATTGCTTTACGTCCAGAGGTGGAGATGGTTTCTCCAAACTATCCTGTTTCCCTTATCGCACCGGTATCTGAAGAGGTAAACTCTTCTAAAACTGGCGTAATCGATTATTTTCAGGCTATAGGTGTTAAAGATATATGGAAGATGGGTTATACCGGCAAAGGCAGGTTAGTTTGCGGGTTTGATACTGGTGTGGAAGGGTCTCATCCAGCGCTTTTTTCCAACTGGAAAGGAGGTTTACAAGGAGGAGATGGTAGTGACTGGTTTGATCCGTATGGTTCAAATTTTCCTGTGGATGCCAATGGACATGGAACTTTTTCTATGGGGATAATGGTGGGTAAAACTACTGCTGAAACTTTAGGCGTTGCTTTTGGATCAAGATGGATTGCAGCCGGGGTTATTGACCGGGGTAGAAGTTTTGAAGAGACTATAGCTGATATATTACAGGCTTTTGAATGGGCAATTGATCCAGATGGAAATCCTGCAACTATGGATGATGTCCCGGATGTGATTAATAATTCCTGGGGAGTACCTTTGGCAGCAAAGCCACCCTGTGATCAGACCTTCTGGTCGGCAATCGATAATGTTGAGGCGGCCGGGATAGTAGTTGTCTTTGCGGCGGGGAATGAAGGTCCTTTTAATAGCTCAATAAGGACTCCGGCGGATAGAGCCACCTCTCCTACAAATAGCTTTTCAGTTGGAGCTGTGGATGCTCAGATTTATGGTTTTCCGATTGCTCCTTTCAGCAGTCGTGGTCCTTCAGGCTGTGATAATATAACTATTAAACCAGAGATCTGCGCTCCAGGAGTTAGTATCCGTTCAAGCTATCTAAATGGAACCTATAAAACCTTAAGTGGGACCTCAACTGCGGCTCCTTTTGTCTCTGGAGCAGTTGCTCTCCTAAGAGAGTTTAATCCTGAAGCTACAGTTGAGGAGATTAAAAATGCGCTCCTTCTTTCAAGCACAGACTTAGGTTCTATAGGTGAGGATAATGACTATGGCTGGGGATTGCTCAATCTAAAAAAAGCATTAGACTTTTTACCTCCACCCCCTTTTCCTAAGGTATGGCTTGATAGTGTTTATATGGAAAAAGATACTTTAGTCTATCCGGATGGACGAAAAAGAGCAAAAATTTATCTGGTTTTAAAAAATTATGGGGAAAGGGTTGATTCACTCAGTCTTATTCTAAAGACTATGGATTCTTCAGTTGCTATTATTGAAGATAGCTTGTATTTCGATTCAATAGGTTCTAAGATGATAGAGCTGAGTATAAATTCACCTCTGGTCGTATCCTACGGTAATAATCTTCCTTTGGATTATCCTGTGATTTTTTATTTTAAGTTATATGACAGCTCCAGAAATTATGTGGATAGTCTTCAATTCTCAATTGTCCTTAATCCGTCTTCAAGATACAGCTCAGGAGAACATAATATTGGAAATGTCGTTTTTACCCTCTCTAACTCAGGTAAATATGGTTTAGGAGATGGATCGATCACTCCTTCAGGAGGGAAAGGTTTTAGATTTCCAAAATCTGGAGAGGATAACCTATTTGAGGGAGCTTTTTTGGTCGGGAAGTCAAAAGAGCAGGTGATGGATGCGGCAAGGGATGAGAGTGGTAAATCTTCAGAAAACGATTTTGTGCCCGAAGGATGGTTGACTATCTCTACACCCGGTGAGTTGTCCGATCAAGACGGGATAGGGATTTTCTCAGATAGTGGAGCAGAAAATCGAATGGGAGTAGAGATTGTGCAGAAAAGTTTTGCTTTTGCTAATCCTCCGGATGATGATTATGTTATATTAGAGTTCACTTTAAATAATAAAACCTCAGATACTCTAAAAGGGATTTACCCGGGTCTTTTCTTTGACTGGGATATCAATCTTTTTTCACCTAAAGACGATCTGGCTGGTCGCGATACAGTTTCAAATATCTCCATAGTTTATCAATATGACTCATCTTCATCGGTTTATTTGACTATTTTCCCATTGAACCATCCTCCAGCTTCCTATAAGCTGATTAATAATCAACTCTATCTTTATGATGGATTTACTGAAGAAGAGAAATATTTGTTCTTAAGTGGTGATACCCTGATAACATCCGATACAGCTTCTATTCTTTATAAAGGTGATTGGTCTATTATCTCCTCTTGCGGACCTTTTAATATTCCTCCGGAGGAAAGTATAATGGTTGGTTTTGCGGTAGTGGCGGGAAATAGTCTTTTTGATCTTAAGGAGAATGTCAAATCTGCTAAAATAAAATATTATGATTTGAGAACTGAGGTTGAATCACCAGAGGAGCCCCTGGTTCCGACTAATTATAGTTTAGGTCAGAACTATCCGAATCCCTTTAACCCTTCCACCGCCATTCCCTTCCAAGTTAAAAGTTTGGAGTTGGGAGTTGGGAGACCCATTCGCACCACTCTCACTGTTTACAATATCTTAGGTCAGAGGGTGAGGACTCTGGTAGATGAAAATAAATTACCAGGTAGATATGAAGTTATCTGGGATGGAAAGGATGAAAAGGGTAAAGAGGTTTCCAGCGGGATCTATTTCTATCGATTGGAAATTGGTGGATATAAGAAAACCGAGAAGATGGTTTTATTAAAATAGTTTAATGTAAGAGAAACCTTTAGGTTTCCATCTCTCTTTGGCAAAAATGGAAAGCTGAAGTCTCAAGACCTTGACGGCCTTCCGCTACAGAAAACGTAGCGCCCGATCTTTGTTTCGGACGTTTTAATTGCATATCTAATGTAGGTTGATAATAAAATATGGAGGGTAGCGAAGGTCTTTAAACCTCCACAGATTTCATTTTTTAGACTCTAAAAAATTCTTTCCAGTTTTTCTGGCTTAATATGATTCTCAAGAGAGGGTAACCTAAAAGATAACAAGCCACTATCTCTCCTGCGCCCACATAGACAACTGTTAGAAAGTAGGGTAGCTTGAAGAGAAAATGCAGATAAAGGCTCACTCCAAAGGCATTCAAAAACACCGGTGGTAAGGGAGCAAGAACTGGTTTCCCTTTTTTAGATATAAGGTAAGTAAGAAAGCCTGCCAGCAAG
>JAZDLB010000152.1:0-5467 GCA_043802565.1 Candidatus Zixiibacteriota bacterium
GGTCAGTTAGAATCTCCTGATACCCCATCATCGAAGTATTAAAGACCACCTCACCAGAAGACTCACCCATTGCCCCAAAAGCCATTCCCTCAAAAACCCTACCATCCTCTAAGGCTAAAATCGCTTTCATATTATTCTCAAAATCTTATTTTCGCGTAGGAGTGGAGCTTGTTGAGCTTTGCGAAATCCCGTTTTGCGGGGTCTCCACCCTTCTTCCCAGGGCGGAGTTGAACTCCGCCCCTACGCGCTGATTGTCTGTAACTTGATTCTCTAAACAAATATGTTAACGTTCTAATCATTGCGAAAACCCGGAAATTTTTTACTAGTCAATTATGCTAAGTAACTGTTCAATTGAATCTCCTCCCCCTCTTTGTTTTATATATCTTATCCCCAGTATAGATTTAACACTCGGTTCCTTTAAACACCACAATACCTTATTATCTGGTGAAACCAAATAAATTCCTAGCCGAGAATATACCGCTGTATTTCCATTGGAAATCCTGAATGCAATATCAGCAGGAGCTGGCATTCTACCATCCTCGTATCTTGGATTATCAAAAACTGTTACAGAATCAGGCAATTTAAATGACCAAACTATGTTATTAAGACTATCTAACTCAACTACACCATATGGGTCATAGCCAGTAGGCCAATAAGAAATAAGTATATGTTTATTTGGCAATATTTGTGCGCCCATGGGTTGGGCAAAAACTTTGTTGAGATTAATGAGTTTTAAAATTTTTTTATCTCCCTCTATTTCAATATATTCATAAGACACCAAAGCCTGATCTTCAAATTTCTGTATTAGAACACCTGTGTTACCATCAATAAACCTAAAAACATTCGACACTTTTCCAGTAAAGCTTGTATCTTGACATACATAATCCCATTCCCAGAAAATATTCCGGTTCTTATCTACTTCGATTACCTTGTTATGCTCTCGGTCACCTACCAGGATATTTCCATTCCTTATTCTAAGGGCCCAAACAGGACCTTTTAATTTGTATGCAAAAATGTTGTCTTTATATAAACTATCGCATTTCCAGACTATCTTTTTTTGTCTATTGATTTCATAGATCACGCCTATATCATGCTCTGGATAAGACTCCGTGATTAGAGTATTACCATTAGACAATCTCTGGATGCATGGACAATAAAATCTTTCTTTTATGAGGCTTTTCGGTAACTCATAACTCCATACTATAAACCCGCCTTTAGTCATTTCACATATTTTCCACTTCTCTCCAGTACGGCTAAAGAGCAAAAGATTGCCTTGCTGATTGAAACTGTAGTATAGCCATATTTTAAAACCTATTAAGAGAAAAAGAAGAAATAATAGTAATGCCACGATAGAAAATATTAACTTCTTTTTGTACTTCGAAATATTCATTTTCTACTTCTCAAAGTTATGCTTCCAAATCATGAATGCAAGGCTGAAGCCTTGCCCTACGATCTTATTAGTCATCCGGTAACCGATATTCGTCATTTTATTATTTTCTCCTCAAAAACTCTAACAGCTTCTTCATATCCTCGGGCAGTTCCGATTCCAATTCCAGATATTTTTTAGTTCTCGGATGGACAAAGCCGATTTTTTTTGCATGCAGAGCCTGCCGGTCTATTAATTTTAAAGCCTGATTTGCCTGAGCCTGCAAACTTTCCTTTATCATCCCTAAATGCTTTTTCCTGCCACCATATTCCGGATCACCTATTATCGGATGATTCAGATGTAAAAAATGTACCCTGATCTGATGGGTCCTTCCAGTTTTCAACTTTATGCGGAGACGATCTCCGAGTGGAAATCTTTCCAACACCTCATATTCGGTAATAGCCTCCCTGCCATCTTGTCTTACCACAACCATTTTTTTTCGGTCCTTTACCGATCTGCCGATCAGAGTCTCAATTATACCCTTTTCCTTGGTAAGATTACCCCAGCAGAATGCCTGATATTCTCTGGTCAAGGTCCTTTCCTTCAGCTGAGCTACCAAACTATTATGTGCAAAATCGTTTTTAGCCACAACTAAAAGTCCAGAGGTATTCTTATCCAGGCGATGAACAATACCTGGACGCAAAACCCCATTTATGCCAGATAAATCTTTGCAGTGAAATAAAAGGGCATTGACTAAAGTATTTTTATAATTCCCGGCTGCAGGATGAACCACCATCCCGACAGTTTTATTCACTACCAAAAGGTCTTTATCCTCATAAACTATATCTAAAGGGATAGCCTGTGGCTCCAAAGATAATTTCTTAAGAGGTGGAATCTGAATGGAGATTTTCTCATCACCTTTTATCTTATAATGTGATTTGACCAGCTTATCTTTAACTAAAATCTTTCCCTCTTTAATTAACTTCTGAATCCGGGAGCGGGATAGTCCGAGCTCTTTTGCGGACAAGAATAAATCTAACCTCTTACCATTATCTTCGGTTGAGGTTTTTAATTGAATTAACTCGTTCATATCATTCAAGTGGAGTGTAATCCGCCTTTGGCGGACAGCTTTATTCTTGTAAACCTATCCGAGTAGCGGAGACTACGAGCTTGCCCGCCCTTTGGGCGTCTGGCGTCCTACGGACGGGCTGGCTCGTAGCCACACCGCAGGAATGGTTTACACTCCAAATCTTCTCTAAAAGCAGGGCTGGTCCGCCAACGGCAGGATGCCTACGATTATTAACCCATTTATCATTCGTAGGGCGGGCGCCCTTGCCCGCCGGATATTTTTCTTTGAATTATGACATACCACAGAATAAGAAACATCCCTATGGTAACTGCGCTATCTGCTATATTAAAAACTGGCCAGCGGTTAAGATAAAAACCGGAGAAGTCTATAAAGCCAAATTTAATCGGGGGTATCTGAATATTCATAAAATCGAAATCTAAAAAATCCAGGACCTCTCCATACCTGAAGCGGTCTAAAAGATTTCCTAACGCCCCTCCCAGGACCAGAGAGAAAGCCAAGTGCAGAAGCTTTTCCTCTTTTTTGCTCTTGAAAAAAAACCAGACCGCTACGATTATTGCTAAGACTGAAAGGATGGTGTAGAAGATATTACTACCTAATTTGGTCCCAAAAGCCCCACCAGGATTTAAAACATAGGTTAACCTAAAAAAATTGCCCAAAACCGAGATGGACTCACCCATTTTCATAGATGAGGCCACCAGAGTCTTGGACAATTGGTCCAAAACTAAAACCAAGATGCTAACCCATAAGATTTTGTTTTTCAATTCCTCGAGGCTAAAAAGACTATTCGCTTTCCACCAGTTTCTTCTTTTCTTCCTTCGCCTTACAAGAGATGCACAGTCGGGCATGAGGGACTGCTTCTAATCTGGTCGTATTTATCTCCTGACCACATTCCTGACACTTGCCGTAAGTTTTGTCTTTTATGCGGCGCAGAGCCTCGTCGATGTGATAGAACAGTCTTCCGTTCTTGGAGGCGAAAAGAAATGCCTTTTCCCTTTCCATGGCATCGGTTCCCTGATCAGCCATATGATAGGAATAAGAGGACAGGTCTCCGGTGGAGTCCTTAATAGTGGTATCCAGAGTCTCCTTCTTCAAAAAACCCATCTCCGCTATCAGCTCAGCCCTTTTAGCCAGAAGGAGCTTCTCGTATTTTTCCAGATCTTTTTTCTTCATAATTTAGATCCTGGCTACAGAGATTTCTGTTTTTTCTCCATTTATATCCCATTCTAAGGAGAGTTCTCCTTTCTCTCCCTGGTGGGATATAACCTTTGCTAAAGTCTCCTTTTTGATATAATCCTCAAAAGATTTTATAGCCTTTTCTAATCTTTCGGTTCCAATTATATTAACTTTAATCCGATCCATAACCTGAAATCCAGCCTGTCTCCTCATATTCTGTATCTTGTTCACTAACTCCCGGGCAAAACCTTCATCCTTTAAAGCCTCACTTATATACGTATCGATTCCTACTTTATATCCATCTCCAGATTCAACCAGAAGTCCTTCTTTCTCTTTTTCTTCCAACTCTAAATCCTCTAAGGAAAGCTCAATTCTTTCACCCTCTAACTCCAATCGAATTTTTTCCTGAGATTTCAGCTCCTTTAATTTCTCAGAGCTTAAAGAACGGATGAACTCAGCCACCTGATTTGCTTTCTTCCCGAACTTTGGACCCAAAGACTGAAACTTAGGCTTGGCTTTATAATCGACCAGAAATAGTTCATCCTGAACCAGGCTTATATGTTTAATATTTATTTCCTCAGAAATCAAGTGTAAAATTGGCTCAAGCTCATCTTTTTTTGCCCGTGGAGGGATTAATACGAACATCTTCTCTAACGGCTGTCTGACCTTTATCCCGGCTCTGTTCCTTCCTGCCCGGGCCAAGGAGGCGATAATCCTTGCCTTTTCCATCCTCTCCTCCAACTTAAGATCGATTAACTCCTCCTTATAATCCGGGTAATCCTCTAAATGGACGCTTTCGTGGGAGTTATCAAACTTTCCTGCTAATTCTTGATAGAGCTCCTCTGAGATAAAGGGAACAAAAGGAGCAATCAATTTAGTTAAATTTACTAGAACCTCCCAAAGAGTTCGGTAAGCATAATATTTATTTGAATCCAATCCGGATTGCCAGAACCTTTTGCGGTTTCTTCTCACATACCAGTTAGATAAATCCTCGATCACAAACTCCTGTATCTTCCTGGAAGCTCTGGTAATATCATAATTATCTAAATTTGTTATTACCTCTTTGGTCAACGAATTCAACCTGGAGATTATCCACCTATCGATCTCCGGACGGTCTTTCACCTCAACTTTTTCTTTTAAAGGCTCGAACTTGTCTATATTGGCATAAAGGGCAAAAAAGGAATAGGTATTCCTTAAGGTGCTTAAAAATTTCCTTTCCACCTCGGTAACCCCAGCTATATCAAAACGAGTAGGAACCCAGGGCTGGCTCACCCAGACCAGATACCACCTTAAGGCATCTGCTCCCTGCAGATTCAAAACCTCCCAGGGGTCAACTACATTTCCTATATGCTTACTCATCTTCTGCCCTTCTTTATCCTGTATGAACTCGATCACAATCACATTTTTATAAGCTGGCTGGTCAAAAAGAAAAGCAGATATGGCTAAAAGGGAATAAAACCATCCTCTGGTCTGGTCTATCGCTTCGCTGATAAATTCAGCCGGGAACATCTCCTTAAAATATTCTTTATTTTCAAAGGGATAATGAAATTGAGCATAAGGCATAGAGCCGGAGTCAAACCAGCAGTCAATAACCTCAGGTGTCCTTTTCATTAAACCCTTACATTTCGGGCAACTGAAAGTTATACCATCGATCATCGGCTTGTGTAAATCTAAATTCTCAGGAACCTCTTTGCTCAAATCCTTTAATTCCTTAATACTGGCAACACTTTTCTCCTCTCCACAATTCTGGCAGATCCAGATATTAAGAGGGGTTCCCCAGAACCTTTCCCGGGAGAGCGCCCAGTCAACATTGTTCTCCAGCCACTCCCCGAACCTTC